>NZ_JAIQZM010000011.1:26725-194589 GCF_023333595.1 Argonema galeatum A003/A1 | reverse complement strand
ATTTAAAATAGCGCGGCATCGCAACAACATACCTGAGAAAGCACTAGCAATTTTCAACTAAGTTTTGAAGCTGCTTGTATTCTGCTGGTGTATCAATATCAACTGTACCTTCTGAAAAAGGAATTGAAAATACTTGATGTTTGTAGTTTTTAATGACTTTTTTGGCACCTTCTGCACCGTTCAAATTCATTAAATTAGGGAAAAAGCTGCTGCTAAATAAAGCGGGTACACCCAAATTACCCGCATATTTCGATGCAATAATTGGTTTGCCTGTGGTAAAATAAGTTTCAACCAATTGATTCACGAGTTGAGTTGATATAAAAGGTTGATCGCACAAAGTTATGACTACCGCTTCAGGTTTTTCAGCAACAGTATCTAACGCTTGAATGCCAACCTGAATTGAGGAACTCATTCCCTCATTCCATCGGTAATTTTCTACTATTTGGATTGGATATTGGCTAATTTCCGGTTGAATTTGTTCGGCGTAAGCTCCTAAAACAACGATAATGGGATGACAGACGGAAGCGACAGCAACTTCTACTGTATAAGATAATAAGGTATGTTCCCGATAAGGTAATAGTTGTTTCGGTATCCCCATACGAGTAGACGATCCTGCAGCGAGAATTAGAATAGCAACAGTCATTCGATTTTAGAGTTTATATTTTAGATTTTAGATTGATATCATGTCCTTACGCATCTGTTACCTAAAAAATTCCTGTTCTTATTCTTATCTGCGTGTATCTGCGTACATCTGTCTACCCTACGGGAAGGCTTCGCCTACATCTGCGGTAAAATTTTAACCACCGATGACAACAGACAATTTGACAATATCACTCATATACCAAAAGAACCGGAAATCGTCAAAATTTGGCTTGTTCGATCGTACTGCTTTTGCACGTGAATAGGTGCTTTGCGGTTGCGTAAAAAGCCACCCGAACGCTCTGCCATAACGGCTTTAATTTCTGCTATAATTGCTAAAGCAATTTCTAGTGGCGTTTCAGCACCAAGATCGAGGCCAACTGGAGCATACAGACGGTTAAGTTGTTCTGAATCTAGCACAAATCCTATTTGCTGTAAGTCTTGAAGTAATTTTTTGGTTCTGTTTCTCGCACCGAGAATGCCGATGTAAGGTAAGGGAGAGGGAATCAGGGTTTGTAAGATGTCGCGATCGCACAAATAATTATGCGTCATCACCACAGCAGCAGTGTGGCAATCTAGAGTCAGGTGCGATCGGACCTCTTCTGGATGGCAGATTACGATCGCATCTGCTTCTTGAAAGCGAGCTGATGTGGCATAAGCAGCGCGGCGATCGATTATCGTTACATCCCAACCTAACTCTTTTGCCAAACGCACAACGGGGATAGCATCGTCACCTGCACCAAAAACTACCAGCGATACGGGGGGGTGAATTACTTCAATCAACACTTCTGCTTCGGTGTTTTCCCATTGGTATGATTTGATTTGCGATGTTCTCCCATGTTTAAGTGCTTCTCTTGCATTTTCAATTATGTTTTTAGCTAATTTTGCATCTTCAACTTGATTGATTAGCGTACCGCTTTCATTTAAGAAGATGCCAGAGGTAATCTTGGTAATGTTACTCTGAAATACAGTTGCCATAACTCCCCGTTGTCGCAAGTGGAGACAACAAGATAAAAATGCTAATTGTTCTATGTTGAACTGGGATTGAAGCGGTTCAATTAATACCTGGATGATGCCATTGCAACCCATTCCCAAACCCCAGAAAATATCCTCATCTGAGGTAGTGTCGTAGGTAACGACTGTGGGTATACCAGTAGCGATGACTTCCTTGGCCCGATCGCAAACATCATCTTCCAGACATCCGCCGCTAATTGCACCTACTCTATAACCATCTTCGGTAATCAGCATTCTTGCACCGGGACGGCGATAAGCTGAACCTTTGACTTTTACAACGGTGGCAAGTACGGCATTTTTATGATTCCGTTGTATGTCTGCAAATGCGTCGATAATTGCCTGTAATTCATTCATTTTTTTAGTCAATTATGCAATCAACAGCGAACAAGCTACAACGAACGATCTAAAGCAATTTATCTGGTGTAATTGGCAGATCGCGAATGCGTTTGCCAGTGGCGTGATAAACAGCATTTGCTATTGCGGCGATAATTCCGGTTATGCCAACTTCACCCGCACCTTTTACGCCAATAGGATTTACGTGGGTGTCTACTTCATCTATAAAATAGATATCAATTGGGGGAATATCGGCGTTGACGGGAAGGTGATACTCGGCTAAATTGTCATTCACAATTCGTCCCGTGTGCGGATCGGTGATGGTTTCCTCGTGCAATGCCATACCGATGCCCATGATCGTGGCACCGCTTATTTGCGATCGGGCCGTCTTTTCGTTTAAAATCCGTCCTGCCGCAAACGCCCCCACTACGCGGGTAAGACGCACCTCACCCAACTCAGGATCGACCCGCACCTCGACAAAATGCGCCCCGAAAGAACACTTGGCAAATTCCTCTTCTTCTTGCGGTTTGGCATCAAAGCTGGCATCAATCTGTTGGAGATTGTGGCGTGCCAAAACTGCCTGATAAGTTTCCCCTTTAGCTGAATCGTTCTTAACAAAAATGCGTTCTTGTGATGTTTCGATGTCCGTTTCGGGAACTGCGTAAAGGGGAGAATTCGGGTCTTTTTGCGCCAACGCCAGCACCTTTGCCCGGACTGCCTTTGCCGCGCCATGCACCGCAGTCCCGACACTAGCAGCAGTACCCGAACCGACAGTACCGGGCGATCGCGCTAATTCCGTATCCCCAAACTCAAACCGCACCTTCTCCACCGGCACACCCAGCACATCCGCCGTCAGTTGCGCCATTACCGTTGCCGTTCCCGTGCCGATTTCCTGGGAACCGCTTTGCACCACAACGCTGCCATCTGCGAAGATACGTGCAATGGCAGAAGCGGGAAAATGTTCCATCGGGAAACAAGCACTCGCCATACCCATACCAATCAGATAACGATCGTCTCGCATAGAACCCGGTTCTGGGGTGCGGCGCGACCAACCAAATTTTTCTGCCGCCAATGCGTAACACTCTTTGAGGGATTTACTCGACCAGGGAACTTGCCGTGCGGGATGTACTTCAGCGTAATTGCGAAGTCGCAACTCGATCGGGTCAAGCTTGAGGGCCCAGGCAAGTTCATCCATTGCCGATTCTAGGGCAAATGTCCCCACACTTTCCCCCGGTGCCCGCATAATGGTTGGCGTTCCCTTATTTAGGGGCACTACACTTTGCGCTGTCCGCAGGTTGGGAACGGCGTACATCGTGCGGGAAGTTGTGGTAAAGGTTTCCACAAATTCGTCAAATATGGAAGTCTGGGAAATGCCCTGATGAATCAGCGCTGTAAGACGACCGTCTGGAGTTGCACCTAATTTTATCTGCTGTTCCGTTTCGCTACGATGTCCGACTAATCCAAACATTTGTTCGCGAGTGAGGACAATTTTCACCGGACGGCAAAACTGGCGGGCAGCGATCGCAGCTAAGGGAGTATGCGCCCACAGCCCGTATTTACAACCAAACGAACCACCGATAAACTTGCATAGCACGCGCACGTTTGCGTGCGGGATGCCCAACATCTTTGCCAATCCCTCACGCATACCGAAGATATACTGGGTGGAATCGTAAACGGTGAGGTTTTCTCCCTCCCAAACCGCTGCTGTGGCGTGGGGTTCCATCGGATTGTGATGTTCGGTAGGGGTGGTGTAGGTCGCTTCTATTTTTACCTCTGCTTTGGCAAATTCGGCATCCGCATCGCCTAGCGCGAATTCTACGGTGAATTCAACGAATTTTTTGATAGGATATGCCCGGTTTCTTTCTTTTCCCATCTCGGTTAGAGGTGTTTCCACTTCATAATCAACTTTGACGAGAGAAGCAGCGTAGGTAGCGCGTTCTAGGGTATCGGCGATCGCAACGCCAATTGCTTGACCGCTGTAGTGAATGGTGGGATTTTGCAAAGGTGCAAGTTTTTCTCCCGCAGCACCTTCGTGACCGAAGTTCGGACGGGCGTAGAGTTTGGGCGCATCCAAGTGGGTGATTATCCCAATTACGCCGGAGGATTTTTGGGCAACGCTGGTGTCGATGTGTTTGATGCGACCGCGTGCGATCGTGCTGGTAATTATGACGCCATAAGCGATATTCTCTAGAGGAATTTCGCCAGAGTATTTGGCGTCACCTGTGACTTTCAGGCGACCGTCAACTCGATTTATGGGTTTGCCAATTGTTTGATTCATATCATGTCCTTACGCATCGGTTACTAAAAAATTTGTGTTCTTATTCTTATCTGCGTTCATCTGCGTTCATCTGTCTTCATCTGCGGTAAAAATTTAACCAACGATAACAACAGACAATTTGACGATATCAGATGTTTTTTTGACGAACCGCGAAGACGCGAAGAGAAGAGAAAAGATTTGATCGATGTTTTAAGATTTCTCTGTTGCATTTATCAATGCCCGAACGATCGCACGTTTTGCCATTTCGACTTTAAATTGATTGTGTCGGTATGGTTTGGCCTCCCTGATGGTTGCTGTAGCAGCAGCGGTGAAGGTTTCTTGGATGGGTTTGGCACCGACTAAAATATCTTCTGCGACTAATGCCCGCCAAGGTTTATGGGCAACTCCACCTAATGCTATTCTTGCTGCTTTAATTGTGCCATTCTCAATCTCAAGGGCAGCAGCAACGGAAACTAGGGCAAAAGCGTAGGAAGCGCGATCTCTAACTTTGAGATAGTGATAGTTTTTGGCAAAGGGTGAGTTTGGTAAATCGATAGCGACGATCAGTTCATCTTGTTCTAGTACGGTATCTCTTTCTGGTATGTCTCCAGGTAAACGGTGAAAGTCTGCGATGGGAATAGTGCGATCGCCATTTGAACCCGCCACGCGCACTCTAGCATCTAGCGCCGCCAGTCCCACGCACATATCAGAAGGATGGGTGGCGATGCACTTGTCGCTTGCCCCAAAGATAGCGTGAATGCGGTTATATCCCTCAATTGCGGCACAACCGACACCGGGATCTCGTTTGTTGCAAGGTGCTGCAATATCCATAAAATAGTAGCAGCGCGTTCTCTGCATCAAATTGCCGCCGACTGTTGCCATGTTGCGGAGTTGCGGCGATGCCCCTGCCAGGATAGCTTGGGAAAGGAGGGGGTAATGCGATCGCACTTCTGGATGATATGCTAAATCGCTATTCCTTACTAACGCCCCTATTCGCAAACCATCGGAATTTATTTCAATTTCGGATAATGGTAATTGGGTAATATCAACAAGTCGATCTGGTTGCGCTACTTCTACTTTCATCAAATCGATTAAGTTCGTGCCACCCGCAATAAATTTGGCGCTTTGACGATTGGCAACTCCCTGAATAGCTGTGTTTTGATTCGTGGCACGCACGTAACTGAATGGTTTCATATTTTATATCGTGTTTGGTTACATCTTTAGTACATTAGTGATATCGTCAGATTGTCTGTTGTCATCGTTGGTTAAATTTTTACCGCAGATGAAGAGGGATGAACGCAGATGAACGCAGATAAGAGAAGAACGGATGGTGTGTTAGCGGTTCAAGAATTTCGCGTCTTTCGGAATTATTATGCTAATGTTCAAAATAAACATTTTGTAGTAGCACGGCATAATTTAAATCTTGGTATGACCGAGATATTGATGACGCTGTGCTACTACGACCGCATATTTGACTCGAAAGAACCCATTTGGCGAACCTCTTGAATAGCGGCAACAATACCGGGATAAGCGCTGCAACGACAGATATTCCCACTCATACACTCTTTGATTTCGGCATCGTCACTGGGGCATCCTTCAGCTAAAAGACCAACGGCAGACATAATTTGACCGGGAGTACAATATCCACACTGAAACCCATCGTGTTTAATGAAGGCAGCTTGCATTGGATGCAGTTCTTCACCCTTCGCCAGTTCTTCAATTGTGGTAATTTCAGTTTCTTGATACATGACGGCAAGTGTCAGGCAAGAGTTGATGCGCCGTCCATCAACTAACACTGTACAAGCGCCACACTGACCGCGATCGCAACCCTTTTTAGTCCCGGTCAGTCCAATTTTCTCTCGTAACGCATCCAGTAATGTGACACGCGGGTCAATTTGCAAGGTATGTTGGGTGCCGTTGACCTTCAAAAGCAAAGTTAAGTTGTCGGAATTGAGCATAATATAGCTAGGGACTAGGGGCTAGGGGCTAGGGACTAGGGGAAGAAGTGTTTAGAATCCGCCAACGTTTCAGGAATTGAGAATGTCTTAATCGCCTTGGCGGTTGCTATAAATGCGATCGACCTCCACATGAACAAAATAAAAATAAAACTTAGGGTGTCTGCAACACACCTACATCTATTACTTAAAGCTGAAGTAAACGCTGTAGTTGAATCTCCACCCTATCTGGGCGATTGTTGAGTTCGTAGCCCAAATCGTAGATAATTTTCTCCAACAAATACCCATCCAGCAACACTTGCAGTTCTTGCTGATTTTTTGGTAAGAAGCTATCTTTACCTGCAACTTCTAGATAGGAATTAAGAAAAGCAGCACTCACCCATTTGTACCAAAAGGTACTCCAAGCTTTCATCACGGGAAGATTGTCAGGGCGAATCGTACCGCTTTCTATTTCGCTGCGGAGTGCAATGCTAGCAGCATAATAGAAAGATTGCAACATTCCAGCTACATCTCGTAGGGCCGATCGCTTCATGCGTCGTTCGCTCAAAGTGCGAGTCGGATCGCCTTCAAAATCAATGATAATGAAGTCATTACCCGTGTAAAGCACTTGTCCTAAATGATAATCTTCATGATAGCGGGTACGCATCGCCGTAATCTTTTCGTTGAGGATTAACTGGAAGCGTCCCAGAAATTCTTCTTGGCGATTGAGGACAAGATGCCCCAATTCTTGGGTGTCGGGTGGTAAGGATTTCAATCGTTTTTTCAACAACAAAAATACTTGTCCCGTCAGGTTGCGTGCATACTGGTAGATAGAACGCTGGTAAAATGTTGAGAAGGGTTCTGGGGCAAAGTTGGGATTTTCTCGATCGGAAGCTAAAGCAACATGAAGTTCGGCGGTTGACTGACCCAAAAGTTGCGCTAAAGCTAGGTAGGGACCGATCGTTTGGTTTGCTAATGGGGGAATATCCGTTCCCTGTAAATCTAACAGGGAAACTGCGGGAATGGGTACTTCGGTAATTTCTGTTTGCTGGGTAGTAATGCGATCGAAGTAGTCGCGCAGACTATCGAGGGTATAGTCCCAGCTATTCCGGGCATCTTGGACATATTCTTGCAATATCGCCACTGTAATTGCTTCGGTTTTTGAGCGACGATACTCCAGATATCCGGTGATAGGGGTAAAGTGTTTCAAAAGTTTTTTCTCACCCAGGAAGCGCCGGATCTCCAGATCTGGGTTAACGCCTTCCTCAACTTTGCGGAAGAGTTTGAGGATAAAGCGATCGCCATAAACTACAGAAGTATTCCTATGTTCTCCTCGCATAAGATTTGTTTCGAGGTGAATATTTAAAGCTTCTGGAGGAAATAGATCGGTTGTAGTCGCAACCAGTTCTCCTACCATTCCCCGGTAGGAACTATTGTGGACAATTCCAGTCAGCAGGGAGGTAAGAAAATTCTTGTCCGCTATAGCATCGAATAATACCCCAATTTCATCTTTTCCTTGCAACTGAAGACGTGCGATCGCACACGCGCTGCTTTCCGCCAAAAAATGTATTGCTGATTCGCCTTCTGCGTAAGATAGGAAGAGTTGATAAGTTTGGGCTTCTCCTTGGATATACTCGATTCGGAATAGAATTATCCTAGCTTCTTTATCTTTATAGGATATCGGGATCGCTTCCACGATCTGTGCATTAGAAATAGTTCTGTCTTTGTGAGTAAACCAGGCACAGGTATACAGATAATCCGACAGAATAGACTCCAGATTCGCTTTCAATTCTGGTTGGGAAAAAACATTCGGCCACTTGCCGCTGACAGCTAAAGTCGGTAACTGTGTTTGCGGTTTCGGTAGCTGGTTTAAGTTAAGTTGAGGTTTGAGAGTAAACCAATAAAATGCGTAAGGACTAATGCTGATGAAGTAGGGCGAATCGCCAATGGGTGGGAACTGAGTGCGACCAAAAATTTCAACTGGCATTACGCCTTTAAAGGGTGATAAATCTAGTTCCACCGTTTGCACAAAGCGCGATAAATTCGCCACCACCAAGATGCGTTCGTCACCGTAGGTGCGGGTGAAGGCAAGCACTTTGCGGTTTTCTGGATGCAGGAATTCAAAAGTTCCTTTACCCAATGCTTGGAAACGCTTGCGGGTTGCCATCAGGCGTCTCATGAAATGCCAGAGAGAATTGGGGTTACTCCGTTGTGCCTCTACGTTGATTGCTTCGTAGTGATATTCTGACTCAACAATGACTGGTAAAAATAGCTTATGGGGGTTGGCGCGACTGAAACCGGCATTGCGATCGCCAGTCCACTGCATGGGGGTGCGGACGCCATTGCGATCGCCTACGTAAACGTTATCTCCCATACCAATTTCATCCCCGTAGTACAGGACGGGAGTTCCTGGGAGTGACAGCAGCAAGCTATTGAGTAATTCGATCTGACGGCGATCGTTACTCAACAGCGGCGCTAGTCGGCGGCGAATGCCCAAATTTATTCTCATGTCCGCATCTTGGGCATAAACGCGATACATATAGTCCCGATCTTCGTCAGTCACCATTTCCAGGGTGAGTTCGTCGTGGTTACGAAGGAATAATGCCCACTGACAGTTATCGGGAATGGTAGGAGTTTGTTTGAGGATGTCGATAATGGGGAAACTATCTTCCATCCGCAGGGACATGAACAAGCGAGGCATGAGGGGAAAATGGAAGTTCATGTGACACTCATCCCCCTCCCCGTAATATTGTGCCGCATCTTCAGGCCATTGATTCGCCTCAGCTAGCAGCATCCGGTTTGGGTATTTGGCGTCTGTGCGCGATCGCAGTTGCTTCAGAAAATGATGAGTTTCTGCCAGATTCTCGCAATTAGTTCCTTCCCGTTCGTACAGATAAGGAACCGCATCCATACGTAACCCATCTACCCCCATATCCAACCAAAAATCGAGAACTTCAAACACCGCTTGACGCACAGCAGGATTGTCATAATTTAGATCTGGTTGATGGGAGTAGAAGCGATGCCAGTAATAAGCTTTGGCAACAGAATCCCAAGCCCAATTAGATGTTTCAAAATCTTTGAAAATTATCCTCGCTTCCTCGTATTTTTCCGGGGTATCGTTCCAAACGTAAAAATCTCGTTCGTTACTGCCCTTGGGTGCCCTACGCGCCCGCTGAAACCACGGATGCTGGTCAGAAGTATGGTTAATAATTAACTCAATAATTACGCGAATATCCCGCTGATGAGCTGCTGACAAAAAGTCTTTGAAATCTGACAACGTGCCATAAATCGGGTTGACATTGGTGTAGTCGGCAATATCGTAGCCATCATCCCGTAACGGCGAAGGAAAGAAAGGCAGCAACCAGACTGCGGTGATTCCTAAATCTTGCAGGTAATCCAGTTTTTCGGTTAGCCCCCGAAAATCGCCAATGCCATCAGCGTTACTATCGGCAAAGGCGCGAACGGGCACTTCATAAATGATGGCGTTCTTAAACCACAGGGGGTCGTCATTTAATGTTAAGTTCTGCATTTTGTCCACAGTCAATTTTGGATTTTAGATTTTAGATTTTGGATTTTAGATTTGAGTCTGTCACGCTAGGTGACGTAACTTTTATAGCCGTACTTTCTCATTATCCGGCCTTTTGACCTATTTTAAGCTGCGATCGCGTCGGGCACATCTCACTAACGGTGGAAATTGTCTTTCCAAGTCCCGTAGTTAAGTAGGTGGGCATAATTAAACGTAAAACTGCCGCGCCCTTAGAAACCCGGTTTCTGGTTGTTCACTGAGATCTATCTAAAGTATTATAGAAATCCTTTGCTTCAAGCGCTATTGTTAACTTTTGGACAATATAAAAAATTGCCATGAGTTTTCAACGATCCAGTGGAATTTTGTTACACCCGACCAGTCTGCCAAGCCGATTTGGGATTGGCGATCTGGGAAAATCGGCTTACGAATTCGTAGATTTCTTAGAGAGAAGCGGTCAAAAGTTGTGGCAAGTTCTGCCGCTGGGGCCAACAGGGTACGAACATTCGCCTTATACGATGAACTTTAGCGCCTTTGCCGGAAATCCTTTACTTATTAGTCTTGACATATTAGCAGAAGAAGGCTTATTAAGCGCCGACGATCTGACAGCGCTACCGTCAAGTCCAGACCAAAATCCTAATATGGTTGATTTCGATAAAGTCATCTCCCACAAATCTAAATTTCTCAGACTTGCTTACGATCGCTTCCGGCAATCTTTAAGCAACAAACGCCATACAGAATTTGAACAATTTTGTCAAGAGCAGTCTGATTGGCTGGATGATTACGTTCTGTTTATGGCGTTATCGGAAGCGAACTTTGGCAAGAGTTGGAATTATTGGGAAAAAGCGATCGCGCGCCGGGAACCAGACGCCCTGAAAGCCCAAGCTGAGGTTTTGCAAGACAGCATCACGTTCCAGAAATTCTTGCAGTTTAAATTTTTTGAACAATGGAGAAAACTGCGGGAATATACCAATAATAAAAATATTAAAATAATTGGCGATGTTTCTATTTATGTTTGTCATAACAGCGCCGAGGTTTGGGGAAATCCAGAGATTTTTAAACTAGACCCGGAAACGTTAGAACCGGCATTTATAGCTGGTGTTCCCCCAGATTATTTCAGCGCCACCGGACAGTTGTGGGGAAACCCAGTCTATAACTGGGATGAATTGCAAAAAACTAACTATGCTTGGTGGATAAAGCGATTTAAGGCAACGCTGCAATATGTAGACATAGTTCGTATTGACCACTTCCGAGGATTTGAAGCGTACTGGCAAGTTCCGGCAGGGGAAGAAAATGCTATTAATGGTGAGTGGGTAAAAGCGCCGGGAGTAGAATTCTTTGAAACTCTCGGCACTACTTTAGGAAATATTCCAGTATTGGCAGAGGATTTAGGTATTATCACACCGGAAGTTGAAGAATTGCGCGATAGTTTCGACTTTCCCGGTATGCGTATCTTGATGTTTGCCTTCAGCGAAGGTTCTGACAACGCTTATTTACCGCACAATTATGTAAAAAACTGCGTAGTTTATACCGGCACTCACGACAACGATACAACATTGGGTTGGTGGAAGCAAGCCAGTTCAGCAGAGAAGGAATTAGTCGCTAAATACCTTGGTTATTCAGATCCCGAAGAAATTAAAGAAATTAATTGGTTGATGATTCGTGTATCTTTGGCTTCAGTAGCCGACTTAGCGATCGTCCCACTCCAAGATATTTTAAGTTTGGATAATAGCGGGAGAATGAACGACCCCAGTAAAATTCCCGGTAACTGGCGCTGGCGCTACGAAACATCCGAAGTTATTACCAAAGAATTGTGCGATCGTCTTTTAGAGCTTACCCAACTTTACAGCCGATAATCTTTAGCCCTAGCCCTGTCAGATATGTTGTTGCGCTTCAGCGCTATCTTAAAGAGCGCTGAAGCGCAACAACGTACCAATTTGACATTAAATCTATAATTTGCTATTCTAAATAATTAGGTATAATTGGTATTTTTTGCTTGACAGTAATCTGTACACTGCTTGCTAAAGGAGGATGTCATGCAGACCTCTCACGATCCATATAGCAACAATAGAAAAAGTTCATGGAAAGGTTCTACATCTAGTCCGATTTGTGATCGGTTGAGTGCGATCGCCTACAGCATGGACGCTCTAATTCCAGGCTTTTATCTTTGGTTTGGCTCCCTCAAAATACGCATCGGTGGTAGTGAAGCTGAAGAAACTTATCCGGGTACAATTCATAGTTTTGCTGGGATGGCGTTAGTATTACCCGGTTATCGGATATATAGTACCTATCAAGGGAGTTATGACCCTTGATAAACACACCATCCAAGGCATTCCCCCAATTTCAGCTAAAACTTTACCTGTAGCTGATTTTGAACAATTGATGGTAAATGCTGGCTATATCAGAATTGGATCTGCACCAGCAAAAGGAAATCGAGTTAAGGTTTGGTGGAGCCATCCGACTTTCCCTAGAGTTGAATCTATCTACAGTTCTGATATGCAAGTAGCGATAACGGCTTACCACGTTTAGGAAGCGATCGCACTTTTGATCTGGTGGGGGTTGGGGAGTGCGATCGCTTTTTCCTATTTACCCCAGCGTCAGCACACCTGCGACAAAATTCACAGTCAGTGGCAGCATTTTCAACCATTGCAAACCCAGTAGAGATTCGGGAATACCTCCTCCCGCCAAAACGGGAATAATGTACTCTTGTCCATCCAGTACAACTCTTCCCTCATATATGTCAAAATACTCCCATCCCCGTGCCGTCTGCATTGTCCGATTACGTTCAATCACAGACCATCCTAAACTTTCAGCATCTTGGGTATCAAGTGCCAGCCAGCCTGTCGTAAACCCTGTATCTAGTAACACTTCTACAGTAAATCTTTCTCCATCAGCTGCAATTAAATCAATTTCAAAAGTTAGCTCGCCGATATCACCAAACCTACCTGAAATCATATCATCCCACAGGCTCCTGTCTCATTGATTCGGAAAGTAACGAGCCAGCCACTAGGATAATTTTGACGCGCTTTTTGATTCGCTACTTCTTCATCGGGATCGATAAAATAATCACCGCTATTTGGCTCAATAATAATGAACCAGTTGTAATGGTCATTTATCAATTGCGGGCTAACTTGTTCAAAAGCTACCCGACTCCGCTGACAGCGTGCTTGTTTTTCAGCTTCGCGTCTGGCTAGTTCTTCTGGCGGGATCGTGTATTCTGGAAATAGCCTACCTCGACGACGAGGGCGTTTTGGTGTTGTTTGAGTCATGGCTTGCGTTGCTTATTTAACTTTGCGTTTAGTTTTTATTGTATCAAGGTTTAGGGTTTATTTCTAAGCGATAGCGTCCGCACTGAAATAGTAGGAGGTGCGATCGCAGTGGCGGAATTATTGGCGATCGAACGCGAATGTTCGTAACTTAACCTTGCTTATTGTGTCAAAATCTGGTTCTATATCAGAAAGATCTATTAATTTTGATGACACAAAAGGAGATTCCCTCGCAATGAAAAGAATGGTTATCCCGACGCTGATGTTGGCTACGCTCACTATGGGGCTTGAGATAACAACACCTAAAATAGCTTTGGCTGAAAGCTTGGCTAATACTACAAACAGCGATCGTCGCGTCGCCCAGATGTTTTTTCCCTCTGTAAATAACCGTCGCGCTATAATGGTTTTAGGCCAAGGACAAGTGAGTATCCCAGCAGAAACGGCGCGTATTGAATTCACATTTAACAGCAACGATCCTTCTGAGCCTCCACCCCTTCCATCGCTACCATCGCTAACGCAACAATCAGAAGAAAATACACCGTCCGAGGTTCAACCAACAGTAGAGCCGCTAACAAAAGAAAGACTAAAACCTATAGTCGATGCCCTAATCGCGATCGGCGTACCAGCTAACGCGATCGAGGTGAGCAGTAGCAGTAGCAGCTCGAGTTCATTTCCGTTCCCCTTCCCGGCGAGTGAGGGCGGTACCAAAGTGCTGGTGAAAGCGGACAACCCAACTCGCGATCGCATACAACAAATCGTAAATACAGTTAACGAAGCGGCTAGCAAAAACGGCAAGCTTGTTGTCGGGAGCGTGAATGTGCGATATGCGATGAAAGACTGTCAGACTTTAGTGAGAGCGGCTTACCAAGCAGCCGTGAAAGACGCTCGCAACCGAGCTGAGGCGATCGCCCAAGCAATAGGAGTTCGACTTGGCATCCCATCTGTATCCGAGTCATTTATTTACGATCTTTTCGTTCCCTTATGCAGCGAAACATCAGAACTTCCTTCTTTTTTACCATTTGGTAATAATACAACACCATACGATCCCAATGCTTCTACAGAAGTACGCCTGAGAAGAGACATTTTTGTTACCTATCCGATCAAATAACCCCCACCCCCAGGAGTTTCTATTACAAATACATCACCAAAATTCATTTCCACAACAGCAGTGCTTCCCAATTTTTCCACACTTCCATCGCCACGCAGCACATAATTTCTCCCCACAGCACCAGCTTCACCACCCAGCAACCCAAAAGGCGCAACAACCCGACGCCCCGATAATATTCCCGCAGTCATTTTTTCGCGGAAATGAATGCGGCGAATTACCCCATTTCCGCCACGATGACGCCCATTTCCACCACTATTGGAACGAATAGAAAAACTTTCCAAAACTACAGGAAATCGCCATTCTAAAACTTCTGGATCGGTGAGGCGGGAATTTGTCATGTGAGTCTGAACCGCATCGGTGCCATCGAAATCAGCACCAGCACCAGAACCGCCGCAAATCGTTTCATAATATTGATATGTTTCATTTCCAAACGTGAAATTATTCATCGTTCCCTGAGAAGCTGCCATTACTCCCAAAGCACCGTACAAAGCATCGGTAATTGCCTGGGAAGTTTCCACATTTCCCGCAACTACGGCAGCAGGATAACGCGGATTCAACATACAACCTTCGGGAATGATAATGTCTAAAGGTTTGAGACAACCTGCATTGAGGGGAATATCATCATTTACCAATGTGCGAAAAACGTATAAAACTGCTGCTTTGCACACTGCTGCTGGTGCGTTGAAGTTGCTATTTAGTTGTGGTGAAGTGCCAGTAAAATCAATCTTGGCGCTGCGAGTGGATTTGTCGATCGCAATTGCAACTTGAATTTGACTACCATTATCCAAAGGACAGGTAAAACTGCCATCTTTCAGCACATCGATAACGCGACGCACCGACTCTTCAGCATTATCTTGCACAAATCCCATGTAAGCTTGTACTGTTTCTAACCCGTAATGTTCCACCATCTTGAGGAGTTCTTGCACGCCGCGTTCGTTGGCAGCAATTTGTGCTTGTAAATCGGCTATATTTTGGGCAGTGTTACGCGCTGGATAAGTGCCAGATCTGAGTAGTTCCAGTAGTTCTTTTTCGCGGAAATGTCCTTGTTCTACTAATTGGAAATTATCAATTAATACACCTTCTTCTTCTACGGTTGTGCTGTTGGGCGGCATCGAACCAGGAGTAATGCCGCCGATGTCTGCGTGATGTCCGCGTGAGGCAACGTAGAAAAGGGGGGGAGTGGGAGAGGGGGAGAGTGGGGGAGTGGAAGAGATACCAAAAACAGGGGTAATTACGGTGATATCGGGTAAGTGAGTGCCGCCGTTGTAGGGATTGTTCAAAACATAAACATCGCCAGGTTTGATATTATTGCTATGAGCATCAATAATACTTTTAACGCTTTCACTCATGGAACCGAGATGCACTGGAATGTGTGGGGCGTTGGCGATTAATTGCCCATTTCCATCAAAAATTGCACAGGAAAAATCTAGGCGTTCTTTGATGTTGACTGAGGAGGCAGTATTTTGTAACGTGATGCCCATTTGTTCTGCGATCGCACGAAACAAATTATTGAAAATTTCCAGCATAACTGGATCGGAACGATTTGGGATTTTGCGCGAAGTGGGCGTCTTGGCGGTTCCCGTCACGATGCCCACCTTCGCAAGAGAGGATTTTGGATTTTGGATTGATAATTGCAAATCCGCTGAACGCTTCAAAATTAAATGATTGCGCTGGGTTAATTCCGCTTGCCAACCCGGTTCTATGACATTTGTGCCAATTGCTTCTACGATTATTGCAGGGCTAGAAATGCAGTCTCCCGGTTGCAAATCCTCCCGTTTATAGACAGGCGTTTCGCACCAAGCATCTGCCGTCCACATCTGCACAGTAGCTACCGAAAAGGGAGATTCAGTTGTTTTACGCACAATTACAGGTTCTTCCGGCACATCAGTTTTCGCCACCACTTCAACCGAAACCGCCTCAACAATCAATGCCTTTTCTGACACAATGAAACCGTAACGCTGCCGATGTACCTCCTCAAATTCCTGCCTCATCGCTGCAATATCGCCAAAATCAATAATTAGCGACGAATCCGTGCCCTCATATCGCAACGCCACCTTGCACAACACGGATTCGGAAGACGGATGCACGGATTTTGTTGTGCGGTTCAATTCCTTGTTCGCCTCCGCCGTCAACTCCGCCAAAATCGGTTTCAACGATCGCAACAAATCCTCACTCAAAGAAGCCTCAACTGCCTTTTCCCGGATCGCACGCACATCCGCTAAGCCCATACCATAAGCGGATAACACACCCGCGTAAGGATGGAGAAACACCTGCTTCATCCCCAAGGCATCGGCAATTAAACAAGCGTGTTGTCCCCCCGCACCGCCAAAACAACACAACGTATATTCGGACACATCATAACCACGCTGGAGGGAGATTTTTTTAATCGCGTTAGCCATTTTATCAACTGCGATCGCCAAAAACCCCGCCGCCACCTGTTCGGGTGTGCGATCGCCAATTTCAAGAGCAAACTTCGCGAATTTCTGCCGCACAACCTCTACATCCAGAGGCAAATCGCCATTTTGTCCAAATACTTTCGGGAAAAACTCAGGCTGCAGCTTGCCCACCATCACGTTGCAATCCGTCACCGTCAGCGGCCCACCCTTGCGATAACAAGCGGGGCCGGGATTTGCGCCAGCCGACTCAGGCCCTACGCGATAACGCGAGCCATCAAAGTATAGAATCGAACCACCACCCGCAGCCACCGTATGAATCGCCATCATCGGTGTCCGCAGTCTCACCCCTGCCACTTCCGTCTCAAATGTGCGTTCGTATTGTGGCGCAGGCGCAGGCGCAGGCGTCCCCGCCTGCGCCTGCGAAGCGTAATGTGCAACGTCGGTGGAAGTGCCACCCATATCGAAACTGATAATGTTATTCAAACCTGCCATCAAACTTGTTTGCACAGCACCGACAATTCCCCCCGCAGGGCCAGATAAAATGCTATCTTTGCCTTGAAATAGTTGTGCATCGGCAAGTCCACCATTGGACTGCATAAACATTAATTTGGTATTACCCAACTGACTGCTAACCCGATTTACATATCGCCGCAAAATAGGGGAAAGATAGGCATCGACAACAGTGGTATCGCCGCGACTGACAAGCTTCATCAAAGGGCTGACTTCTTGGGATACGGATACTTGAGTAAAACCAATTCTGCGTGCAATATCTGCGACTTTTTTCTCGTGTTTGGGATAGCGATAACCGTGCAGAAACACAATTGCACAGCTGCGAATTCCTTCAGAATAAGCTTGTTGTAAAGACCGGATATATCCTGTTTGTACCGGGATTAATTCATGACCCTGTGCTAAGTAGCGTTCTTCTACTTCGATGACTCGATCGTAGAGCATTTCTGGCAGTACAATATGACGAGCGAAGATATCGGGGCGGTTTTGATAGCCGATGCGGAGGGCGTCTCGGAAACCTTTGGTGATGAGTAGCACTGTGCGATCGCCTTTTCGTTCCAGCAGCGCATTCGTCGCCACCGTAGTTCCCATTTTGACAACTTCAATCTCATCAGCTGGAATGGGTGCATCACCGGGGATTCCCAAGATATCGCGAATTCCCTGTACTGGTGCGTCTGTATAGCGTTCTGGATTCTCCGACAGCAGCTTATGAATAACCAGCTGTCCATCGGGACGCCGCGCCACTATATCAGTAAAAGTACCGCCTCGATCGATCCAGAATTGCCAACCACTATTTTTTGAATACATGACTAGGAATAATCAACCTAATTTACTGATAAAAATTATTATAGTGCTTTTTACTGTTGCTTCTATAATATTTTTATTTTATGTGGGGTTGACTATAGCTGAATGGCACTAAGTTAAGCAAAATTTGCTGCCCAGATCCCCGACTTCTTCAAGAAGTCGGGGATCTAGATCCAGCTTATCTTAGTACCATTCGACTATAGCTATTTCTATCACAGGAAGTAATATCATGTCCTGTAGCATCGATTGCCACAGAAAAATCGCTCTCTTATCTGCGTTTATCTGCGTTTATATGTCTACATTTGCGGTAAAAATTTAACCCCCGATGACAACAGACAATTTCCGTATTATTCTTACACTACCGATGCAACCGGACACGATATAATTATTCCAATGTAGGTGTTTTTATATATACAAACGCAGTTCCACACAGATAGTATCCATATATAGCAACCGACGAAAGTCGGTTAGGGCAACTCCAACTCTTACCTCTGGTTCATAATCCCTGACGGAGTAACCTTTTCCCTCTTCCCTCAACGCTCGCCCCTAGCAACAGCGGTTCCCGCTGTTAAGAGGTACAGTATGCGAAGGGGAAGGGCGAAGCATTCCGGTATTTCATCTTTGCTGATTACCAATAAATCATCTGCCGGAATGCGGAGCCCCTACTTAAAATGTACTTCATTACAGCGGTTCCCGCTGTATATCTGTATTGATTTTCCAATGTGAAATCTGAAATTGAAAATCAGGTAATTTTTAATGTGCAGCAGCACCACCACCAGGCTTCACCTTTTTACAGAAAAGCAGAGCAATACCGCTCACCAATAAAGCGATACCGACAAAGTAAAAACCATCGTTGTAAGCCATTACGTAAGCTTCGCGACGGACTATATTGCTAATGGAAGCGATCGCACGATTGTGAGCCGTACTGGCATCGCTGCCTTGACTGATAAAAAATTGAGTAAGCTGGTCGATCCGCTGCTGAGTTTCTGGGTTAAATAACGATACAGATTCTCCAATACGATTCGAGTGAAACTGTTCTCGGATCGTCAGTAGCGTTGATAAAATTGCAATCCCAATTGAGCCTCCCATATTCCTCAGCATATTAAACAAAGCTGACGCAGAACCAGCTTGTTCTCTTTCTATGTTTCCCGTGGTAATAGAGGTGAGTGGCACGATCATTATAGGTTGTCCGACAGCGCGAACTAACTGCGACCACCGCAGTTCATCTATGCCTGTATCGTGAGTCATGTGCGAGTTCATAAAACAGCTTACCGCAAACAAACTAAACCCTACCGCAGCTAAAAAACGAGAATCGAAGCGCTGCATGAGTTTGGGCACGAATGGAATTAAAAATAATTGCGGCATACCAGACCACATAATTACTTCGCCAATTTGCATGGCGGTATAATCTTGAATTTGGCTGAGATATAAAGGCAAAATGTAGACCGAACCGTATAATCCCAATCCAAGGGTAAGTCCGGCTATACTGCCGAGGCCAAAGTTGCGGCGCAGTAACAAGCGCAGATTGATAAAAGGTCGCTTGCTAGTTAACTCAATCCATAAGAAAAGGGACAAAAATACTACAGCAAGAATAGCTAATTGCCTGATTTCTGGAGAACTAAACCAATCTTTGCGGTTACCTTCTTCTAAAAAGATTTCCATCGACCCCAAGCCGATCGCCATCGAAAAAATGCCCAACCAGTCACCCTGTTTCAATTGCTCCAACTTCAACGGCTGGGGGGAAATTGCATACCAAACAGCAGCCACTAATAGTATCCCCGGAACTATATTTAAGTAGAAGTTGTACTGCCAGCCAAAGTTATCGGTCAGCCATCCCCCTAACGTCGGGCCGATCGATGGCGCAAAGGTGGCTGTAATCGAAAACAACGCCATACCGATCGGTTGTTTTACTGGCGGTAAAGTTGTCAGCACAATTGTAAAAGCTATCGGAATCAAAATGCCGCCTGTGAATCCTTGCAAAGCGCGGAACAAAATCATCATCTGTAGATTCACAGACCAAGCGCAGCAAACTGAAAAGAAGATAAACAGAATGGCATTGACAAGCAGATACCGACGCACAGAAAACACTTGCGATAACCACCCTGTTAGCGGAATCACCACCACTTCGGCTACCAAATAGGCGGTGGAAATCCAGGAACCTTCCTCCAAAGTCGCACCCAGTGCCGCCTGAATTTCCTGGATAGAGGAGTTGGTAATTTGAATATCCAGAACCGCCATGAATGCCCCCAACATTGCACCCATAAGACCGATCCAGGTTTTCAAGGGTACTTCCTGGGATGGAGACTTTTCGCGTTGTTCGATCGCACCTCTATCGCTCATAGCAGTAAATTAGTTAAAGAAACTTTTTTGAAAGGCACAGAGAAAGAGAAATCCCATAAATAAGCTTACCCTCTTCGGAAGGTGGGCATTGCCCACCTTACTTGCTAACGTTTTTTGAGCGTTACTTTAATGCCATATTCCGGTCGCAAAGTAATCGAAGGTTGAGGTACGATCGCGTAATCCGGCACTATACTCAGTTCAAACTTTTGGGCAATTGTCGCCAGTAATAAAACCGCTTCCATCAACGCAAATCCTTTACCAATGCAAACGCGCGGCCCATCTCCAAACGGAAAATAAACCCCTTTGGTCAGCCGCTTTTCCAAATCATTAGCCCAGCGTTCCGGTTGAAACTTTTCTGCTTCTTCAAAATAGCGAGGACTGCGGTGCATCACCCACTGACTCATCATAATATTGCATCCAGCAGGCACTTGATATCCACCAATTTCACAGTCTTGAGAAGCCTCTCTAGCCATAGTCGATACGGGTGGATATAGGCGCATAGCTTCCTTGATTACCATATCGGTGTAGCGCAATTTCGGGATATCTGCCACAGTGGGAGAGCGATCTTCAAGAACTTCCTTTAACTCTTGTAGCAATTTGTTTTGTACTTCTGGATGCTGAGATAAAAGCATCCACGTCCAAGACAAAGTATTTGCTGTAGTTTCGTGTCCTGCTAACATCAGCGTTGCTACTTCATCTCGCAATTGCTTGTCTGTCATCTGAGCGCCATCATCTTCATCTTTTACCTGCATCAACATTGACAGCAGATCTCCTGGCTCTTCGCCACTGGCACGCCGTTGACTAATGATATCGTAAATGCTTTTATCCATTTTCTGAATAGCATTTCGGTAGCGGATATTTTCCGGTCTGGGAAACCATTCTAGGACGAAGTAACCTTGCTTGCGTTTACTTTCAAACCAGTGCATCGTCACATCGAGAGCATGAGCTACTTCTTTAGCTGTTCCCTCAGTAACATCCTCATTAAATAGGCACTTCATCACAATGTTTAAAGTCAGACGCATCATGTCATCGTGTACATTGCGAGTTTCGCCATTTTGCCAGGTATCAAGCATTTGTCCGGTATAGTCAACCATTATTTGTCCATAACCAGCTATGCGCTTCTGGGAAAATACTGGTTGAATTAGGCGTCGCTGACGATACCAGTAGTCTCCTTCACTACTGAGCAGTCCTTCGCCCAACAAGGTTCGCAGGGTACGCAATCCCTTAGATTTAACGAACAAAATGCGGTCTTTTAGCACTTGCTCGATATACTCAGGCTTGGTTAAAAAACAGGCTGGTGTTAAGCCTAAACGCAGCGGTACAATATCACCGTATTCACCCGCACACTTGGTCAAAAAGCCCAGCGGATCTTGACCGAGATCGGCAAGGTTGCCTACGATAGAATTTCCTTCGGGGCTAGGTAATTCAAAAATGTCTTGACTCATGTTTTGTTCTCTCAACTAGATTTTATTTTCTAAAAATCTACCTAACGGATTATGCCGAGTTTAGCATATATTGGGCGAACTAATTGCCTTAACGCGGGAAGCTGTTTGGCAAAAATGGCAGAACCTAAAATACAAAATATTCCGGCGATCGTTAATGTATAGCTAGCACCAATTTTTTCAGCCAATGCACCGGCGAATAGATTGCCAAACGGGATTGTTGCAAATGCCATTATGTAAAGACTCATAACTCTGCCGCGTTTATCGTCATCAACAATCGTTTGCAAGAATGTGTTACAACAGGTAAATTCTACAATTGAACCAAAGCCAATTAAAAACATCATTAAAAAAGAAAACCAGAAAGTGTGCGATTGAGAAAAACCAATCAGACCAATTCCCCAAATTATAGGAGACAACACCATCAATTTTTCTATTCCAAGTATGCTTTGACGCGAACTGAGATAAATACCAGCCATAAAAGCACCGACTCCTGAAGCCGCCATCAGAAAACCCAGAGTATCCGCACTACCATGCATAATTTTTGTAGCAAAAACAGGTACAAGAACTATATAAGACGTTCCCATGAAACTGACTAAAGCCAACAGCATTAAGATTGCCCGAATGGGTGGGAAGCTAAAAGAATAAACAAATCCCTCTTTTAATCTTTCCCAAGGACTATTCGTTAAAACTGATATTTCTTTGGGCTTGATATTCATCGCTAAAAAAGATGCGATCGCGGCAATAAAACTGATACCGTCAATCAGAAAACATACGCCTGAACCAACAGCGGCTATCAGCAGACCCGCTATAGCTGGCCCGATTAATCGGCCACTGTTAAAGAGGGTAGAATTGAGTGCGATCGCATTCCCCAAATTTTCCTTATTATCTACCATTTCTACCACAAAAGCCTGACGAGTTGGCATTTCCAAAGCACTGACTATGCCTTGAAAAATGCTCAAAATTATTATATGCCAAATATGAATCATCCCTGTGAGTGCCAAAAATGCTAGCACAAAAGACTGGCTCATCAAAAGTATTTGCGTAATCACCAAAAGCCGATGACGGTTCCACCGATCTACAAAAATTCCCCCCAGAGGAGCTAGGATAAAGTTGGGAATTTGACTGGCAAATCCAACTAGCCCCAGAAAGAGGGAGGAGTCTGTCAACTGATAAACCAGCCAGATTGTGGCAACTTGTGTAATCCAGGTACCAATTAGAGAAATACCTTGCCCCATGAAAAAGAGGCGATAGTTTCTCGAACTGAACGCACGCAGCATCAGCCTGAATCTGGTAGGATCGATTTTCATTGACATTTACCTTATTTAATCGCTTTACGGTATTTTTTCACTGCGAATCATCATACTGATGGCATATTTTCAAGTCTTCTGCCTCTGTCAGTGCAGACTTTATATCCGCAAAGGGGCTACACCAAAAATATTCCTTAACCATGCTATCCCTGACGGCGAGAGAATCGTACACCACATCGTAAACGGCATAAAGCTCCTGCCTATCCCAAATCGTTATTTTTAACATACAATTAAGGTAACTTCTAGTGGAGAACAGTTATGTCAAAGGACAAGGGCAATAAAGAAACTAAGAAGGCGAAAAAAGAATCTGATGGTACTAAGAAGGAGAAGAAAGACCCGAACAGGCATGATGGCCCAGGAGGTAAGTGAGTCAGAGAAGCTCTGCCTTCAGCAATTTCAAATTTGAGATGACCGCCTCGCGGAAGCAAGCTACAGATTGCAGATTGCCAAATTAAATTTGCAATCTGCAATTCCCCGTTAACTCACTTACTTAACTTCCACGCTCACTACAGCTGACATCCCAGGACTTATCAGGGATTCATAATCTTTGATACTGTCAGAATCGAAGACAACTTTGACCGGAATGCGCTGCACAACTTTAGTGAAGTTGCCAGTAGCGTTGTCTGGAGGTAGCAGTGCAAATTGAGAACCGGAAGCGGGAGAGAAACTATCAACCCGACCTTTAAAGCTGCGATTGGGGAAGGCATCGAGCTTGATTTCTACCTCTTCTCCCGGTTTTATTCCTTCCAATTGAGTTTCTTTGAAATTAGCGATTACCCAGTATTCGCTACTCACGATCGCCATTAAGGGTGTTCCCGGTTGCACTCGTTGCCCCACTTCTACGGATTTGCGACCGATCCGTCCGGCTGCGGGAGCGCCAATATCGGCGTAGGATAATTGCAGCTGGGCGTCTTTGAGCGAGGCTTCCGATTGCGCGATCGCAGCTTGTGCCGCTTCGTATTGACTGCGGTTAACCTGAGTTTGCTGACCGCCAGCGGTCGCTTGTTGCAGTCCGCCTTTAGATGCTGCCAGTTTGGCTTGAGCGCTAGCTACGCCTTCTTGAGCTTGGGCGACTTTAGCTTGGGCGCTAGTGACGCCTTCATTTGCCTCAGCTACTTGGGCTTGGGCTCTAATAATGTTTTGTCTAGCTTGGGCCACTTGTGCTTGGGCTGTAGCTACGCCTTGTTGGGCTTGAGCCACTTGCGCCTGGGCTCTACCTACGCCTTCTTGGGCTTGAGCGACACGCGCCTGAGCTTGTAGAATTCCTTGTTGGGCGACGCTTTTTTGAGCTTGAGCTACGTCATAAGCTGCTTTGGCGGTGTCCAATTGCTGACGTGCGATCGCGCCAGATTCAAACAAACTCTTGTAGCGATTATAGTCGGTTTCGGCCCTTTCCAGATTAGCCTGAGCTTGCGCTAGCTGAGCCTGAGCCCCCGATACACCAGCTTCAGCTTCTTTAACTGCGGCTTGCGCCTGGGGAACTCCCGCTTGGGCGGCTGTAACTGCGGCTTGCGCCTGGGTAACTCCGGCTTGGGCTGCGGCGAGTGTGGCTTGCGCTTGGGGAACTCCCGCTTCAGCTTGCTTAACCGCCGCTTGTGCAGCCGGAACTCCCGATTCCGCTTCTTTAACTGTCGCTTCGGCTGTGGAGATGGCGGCTACAGCAGCGCCGACATCTCCTTGAGCCGTCGCTGTCTTGGCTTCGGTGGTTTGTGCTGACAAAGCAATGTTGGCTTGTGCAGCCATAGCCTGACGCCGAGCCGCTTCTAGCGCTGCTTCGCTGTTTTGCACTTTGACTTGAAAGTCGCGGGGATCGAGCTTTACAAGTAGCTGACCTTTTTGCACTAGCTGGTTATCATCTACCAGCACGTCAGCTATGGTGCCGTTAATCCGGCTACTGACATTGTGAAGGTGACCCGCGATGGTGGCGTTGTCTGTTTCTTGGTGGGTGGAGGCGTACTGCCAGTAATGATAGCCAAAGTTACCGGCTGTGGCGATCGCTCCTATCCCCAAAGCTGCCAAAATTAAGCGCATTGGCCCTTGGCGGGATGCCTTCAGAGCAGAGGTCTTCTCTTCTTTCTCCTCCTCTACATCTGGCGCTACCACTGGCAGAGTTTCCAAATCCTCAGCACTCAACAACTCGGTTTCGGCAACCGGGGGTTTGTGTCCGTTCAGTACAGCAGTGTTTGAGCGTTTCATAGTTGTTGTCTGTTTTTGCAGTTATTTAGTGGATGGGGATAATAAGTAGCCTTTTATTTAGAGTTCGTAATTTATCCGTTCTTGATAAACTCAGCCATTTATTTCGTATACGTACTAATTTATAAAACTTTAGGCTTAAAGGCATCTTTCCCCGGTACTAATTGCCGCTCTATCCCAGGGAGGCTAAGAAAGATTAGCGATCGCGCGATCGATCAATTCTGAAAATCTTTCGCGATCGGCAACAGGAACGCCCTTCATAGCTTCGTCCCGAATTTCCACGGCAACCGGAGGTAGTACGTATTTGAGTTCTTTTCCGGCTTCAGTCAGCCAGATGCGCCAAATGCGGCGATCGCGGGTGTCCCGTTCCCGGCGAACCAGTCCTCGTTCCTCCATCCGGTCTAGCACCCCCGTTAAAGTACCTCCCACCTGTTGCAGCTTTTCTCCAATGCTGGAGGTGGCTAAGCCATCTTCTTCCCACAAGCAGCACAACACAACCCAGTGGAAAGGAGTTAGGCCATAAGGCTCCAACCGCTCTTGAAACTTGCGACTCAGCAGCTGGGACAGCAGCTTAATCCGGTAGCCCATGCCGTGGGGTGCCAAGACTTCTTGCCAGCCTTTTGCCAACTTCGGTTTAACAGATGCAGAAGCCATTGAGCCTCCTATCTATTTACTTAGTGTTCGTACTTTCAGTATAAGAAATATATTAACGTAAGTCAAGTAGAAAACTGTAGACTTCTAAGAAAGAGGTGGCGAAAATGAAACTAGCTTTGTTCGCAACCGCAGCAATAGCGATCGCGGCTTTATTAATTCCGATCCCTTTAGCAGAGTCAGCTAAAGCGCAGAACTGTATAAGAGATGGAGGGGTTTCCGTCTGTCTGGGGGATAATGGGCAACGCAACAACTGGGATCGCGACAGCAGGGAACGGAACAATGGGCGACGGGAGAATCGATCGCAGTACGATCGCATCAACAGGCTTTATCGTGAAGTGTTGGCGCGAGATGCGGATTTTGACGGATTGAGAACTTGGTCTAGGGAGTTAGAAAGAGGTAGGTCGCTAAGGGATATTCGGCGCGAACTTGCTAAAAGTCGAGAAGCTGAGGATATCATCAATCAGATTTATCGGGAAGTGATGGGACGAAACGCAGATAGTGATGGTTTAGAGATGTGGAAGAGACAGTTAGCCAAGGGGAGAACATTGGCCCAAGTGCGTCAGGCGATCGAACGCAGTACCGAAGCCAGAACAGGAGGACAGTGGCGTTAAAGTCGCCTGATGCCGATGTCTAAACCGCGACAGACGCCGGTGAGAAAGTCTAGGTTGAGGGTTTCGATGCGATCGCTCGCTTTATGATAATGGGGATTTCGCATAAAAGCCGTATCGGTGATCATCATAGCTCGATAACCATTATCCCAAAAAGGAGAATGATCGCTCAGTCGCGTCTGCGGAACCATTAAACCTCTATTTGGTGCGGGTAACCATTCAGACGGCGTACCACTTTTGCGAATATTTCTGCTGAGGTTAATGAGGTCGGGAATTGTTGACAAATTACCAATTAAAGCAATAAAATTACCGCGATTTGGATAGAAGCGTTCCAACCCAGTCGGGTAACGTTCTGAATTTGGAGTCTCATCGCAATAACCCAACATTTCCAATGAAATCATTAGGCGTAGGGGTTGCCGTTGTTGCTTCAATTCATTAGCATATTCGGCACTACCCAACATCCCGTATTCTTCCATATCAAAGGCAACAAATCGGACTGGATATTTGAGCGGTTGATCTGCGATCGATCTCGCCAATTCTAGTAAGACGGCGACACCAGTGGCATTGTCATCTGCACCTGGCGTTCCCGGTACGCCATCATAATGTGCGCCGATTAAAATCGGTGGGAACCCCACCCCAGCCCTCCCCGTGGACGGGGAGGGCGCAAGAGAGGATGAAAGGGGGGGTATGTTTAGGATGAGATTTTGATGGGTTTTACCTCGGACTGTGAATTCGTGGGTTTCTAGGGTTCCCCACTGTTGCAGCTGTGCGCGGATGTACTGCTGCACGTAGAAATGGCCCGCCGATGAGAGGTACGGGTCGCGATCGCGTACAATTTCCGTGAGATGGTTTTGTAATCGTTGTTTTAGATCCAAGTTTAGTTTCTCCTTTTCACCTTAAAACGATAAGTCCGCCTACGCGGACTTATCGTTTTATTTATGACTGATGAGATTCTAACCAAGCGGTTAAATCAGTTGGTTGAGAGAAATCTAATAGTGCTTCTCCCAAATCTTCTAATTGTGCGATCGATAACTGCTGAATTTGAACTTGAATTTCAGGAGTAATACGGCCTATTCGACGGGTAAGCAGCCGCAGCAGCAACGCCTCCTCTCCTTGTTTCCGTCCTTCTTGGCGTCCTTCTTGGCGTCCTTCTTGGCGTCCTTCTTGGCGTCCTCGTTGCTCTCCCTTTTCGATGATACTTTGATAGAACACAGATTCCTGCATAATTTCCTCTTTGAATAGTTGGGTAATCACATTGTTGTCAAACCGCAAACCTGCAAGAACGCTTACACAAGCTGCCACATTCGCTCGCTCTTGGGTTGACTCGATTCTAGCGACTTCTTGAGCGACTTGCTCTAATAAAATGTTGGGGGAATCACTTTGAGCTAGAGTAGCTAAAGGTAACAGAGCGGGGTTTGCCAAAAGTGGCGCTGGATCTTGTTCCCACATCCGAATAACTCGATAGCGGTGTATGGTATTTCGACTTTGAAAAGAGTCGATAAAGACATCGGGTGAGTTGGTTCGCTTTAAAAACAAGACAACTTGTTCGATTTCGCAGTTGTATTCATCATACAATCTCGTCCAATATTTGAGCATCCGGAATGGGAGTGGCGGATTGGATTGCGGCAGAGTTTGAAATTCCAGTTGCAGAATTTCGTTGATGGTTCGCAGCAGAGTGATGGAATCAGCGCGTATGGGTTCGATGCTCAGTTCGGTTTTGAGTACCTGGATATTGGAGATGTTACCAGAGAGCAACCATCTGGCGAATTGTTCGGGATAACTTTCGGCGAGAAATTTGCAAACGTTATCGAAACTCAATGTATTGTGTGGGTAAATGTAATTTTTACAAAATTATTTTAACATCTATTGATAGTGATTATTGTCAAATAATCATCGCTTTTTATATAATTTAAAAAAATGCGAAAGCCTTCAGCACGCTTCGCGACCCGCTTTGTTGGAGGAATGCGAAGCGCGAAACTATCCGAAGGAATCTCTCTTTGTTCATACCTCACTTTTTCGCCTTTCAATTTCGGCAATGGGTAATAATAATGTATCCTCGATTTCATGTCGGACTTCCGGTGTCACTTCACAACCGCTATTTAGACATTCTACTAGCAATCTATTGGCATCGTAATACTGCTTGAGTAATCCTTTTTGCTGTTCGTTTAACTGCCAATCACGACCAATATTGCAGTGCTTGTTCATCAACTTTGTCAATTGCGTAGTCACGTTCCAACCGTTATCTCGCCACCATTGCTTAAACATTGCCTCCTGACTATATGGTTGAGGTAGTTGATCGTAAAGTTGTTGCAGTATTTTTTCTAATTCAGGCTCAATAGCAAGGTCAGGCTCAAGGGTAAAATGAAGGTCAAGCTCATAGTTATAGGCATGGCACCAGGCTCGATTACGAGCAAAGAATGGGTTAAGGGCAAAGTCAAGAGCCTGGGCATCGCTATAAGCAAAAGCAAGGTCTTCGTCAAAATCAGCATTAAAAGCATTATCATGGTCAAAGCTAAAGTCAAATTCATTGTAAAAAACAAAGGCATTGGCAAGAGAATGGGCATGGATAAGGGCATCGTCAAGGTCAAGAGAAATGTCAAGGACATGGGCAAAAGAAGGGTCAAAGGTAAGGGCAAAGTAAAAAGCTCTAACGGCTACTTGCTTGTAGGAAACCTGCACTGAAATAGTTTTCTGGTCGATCCACATCAAAAACTCCTGCAATTCGTCATCTGAGGCTAAAAGTGTATCAACACCTTGCTTGATTAACCGCAGCAGTTGATCGGCATTACCCAACATTCCAGCCACTAGGAAAAAAACCTCACGCCAGCGTTTATCGGTGATGTTTCTAACCAGATTTTCCAAAGCCTGTGGCTCAGAATTGGTAACAATTTTTTTGGCAGTGAAATACTCTTGAAAGGTGAGATGGGAAAAAGAGTAAATTCGCCGCGCTCGTTCCACCAATAACCCATGTTGTGCTTCAATGGATTTCAAAACTGCTTCGCTATCCATCTGCAATTGGGTTGAGTCAGTTTCAACATCGGATAAAGTTCGGAGATAGTCAGCAATGTGTTGCTGAATTTTGTCTTTTTCAAAGAAGTAATCGCCCTGCTCAAACGTGATGGCTGCCACGTGAGTCAACAGAAGTTTCTTATATGGGATGGACAAATTGCGATAAATTTCATCACGTTTAATACCCCTCTCTTCATCCCATTTCTTAAGCAGAAGATCTAGTCCTTCGTCATACAGCTTGGCTCGGTTAGAGGGGAACTTAGCTTTTTCTCGGAAAAATAAACAGGTCAGATGCAAAAGCAGCGGCGTACAAGCTATTTCTCGGATTTGATGATTCTCTGGCATCTGTAGCTGATTAATAAACTGAGTCGCCTTTGCTTCTGCCTCCTCTGAAAAATTACTAGCAACCGCTACAAACCAGTTTTTGACAAAGGTTTGGATTTGCGTTTGGTTAAAATCTGCTGTCTCAACATCGGTGAATCCCTGAAATTTGTACTGGGCTGCAATCCGACAGGTGATAATCAACTGATTGTTATAATAGTCATCAGAAAAATTGCGAAGTGACTCTATTACTCGATCGCTGTCAGCATCCTGAACTTCATCCAAGCCATCTAGTAAAACCAGAACTTTGCCGTGATTCAACAAGGTTTCTGTATTCAGTTCCGAAATGCCACACTTACGAAATTCTTGGCTGATGTATTTGACTAAGTTAAAATCACCAGAAGCTCTAGCATCTTTAGCAAAGTTATTCAATTGGATAAAAACAGGTATCCGGTCAGGTTGAAAGTTGCCTTGATTGCACTCAATGGCGAGATGTTGCAAAAACGTGCTTTTACCCGACCCAGGTTTACCCAGCACCATCAGCTTGGAGTACGTCGCCACTGCTTCCAAACCCGGTAATCTTTTCTGAGGCTTCCCCAAGCCGAAGCGGTTGAAATCATCGGTATGAGGTTTGAAGTGTTGCTGCAAGTCAGAAATCTCTTTGCGTTGCAGGCTGGGGATATCCTCCATGACGTTGACATCGACGTAAAGGCGACTTAACTTTATCGGTCGGTTAACGTCCAACAGGCGTATAGTGCCACAGCGGTGTTGGATTTTGTTGTAGCAAAGCTGCCGTAGTTCTCGCACCAAGGCATCTACATCTTCTGAAGCAAGGCTAGAGTTTGCCTCCTGTACGACTTGTGGATCGTGTTCGTTGGGTGGTTTAGCGACTATGTCTCGCCAGTCTAGACCTAGTTTTTTGCAAATCTCTTCAAAATTTATACGGTCAACTGCTATACCTCTAAAAAAATTGGTTACTGTTGACCTGGCAAGTCCTAACTCTTCTGCTAGAACTTTCTTATTCAAGTTGTTGGGACTCAAAGCTGTTTCTGCTTTTTCGATGCCCTCTGGAGATGCTTTAATCCCTCGGTTTGTCATACGCCGACCGTGAATTTTATGACTATCTTAACTGGCTTTGTCAAAAGTCATACACGAACTCATACACTCACTCACGAAGTTATACACCCTGAAACCTTTACTCAGCCTTGTTTTCAGACACTACGAGGACAAACTAGAGATGTAAACATTCAAGTGAAGCGATCGGAGGCTTTAAATATGGCTAACATGAGTCCCAAAGCAAAGCGCAATAAAAGGGAAAGACTGATTCAACAGTATGGCCCTTACTGTTGCTATTGTAGCAAGTACCTCCCAAAAGAAGAAATGACGATCGAGCATCTAATTGCTAAACGCGATGGCGGTTCCAATGCCATTGAAAATCTACGACTTGCTTGCTTCTATTGCAACCATTCCCGTCATAACAATATTTAATAGTTCGCCGCTGCTGCGAAACTAATCGAAGAGTGGGGAATAGCTTTTGTGCTTTTATACAAAGGTGCGATCGCACTCCTCCCCCTCTACTCCCCTTTGTGTACCTGACTCCCCACTTTCAAAACAAGCGAATCAAAATTGCCCAGAATACAATGAGCTTCTTTGCTTAATCGACCATCGACACCTTGTTATTATTGCTATACAGTTTCGCCCAAGACCTGTTTGAGAGTCAGCTTTGTTAGCTCATTAGTGAATAATATTGACATCTATAGTTTTTCGGAAAATGTCTGATTTGGATAAGGGTTTAGCTGCTTTTTATACAGAAGATTACACTACAGCACTGAACTTGTTAAAACCGCTGGCGGTGGAGGGAAATCCTGAAGCGCAATGTACGATCGCAAATATGTACCATTTAGGACTGGGTGTAGAAAGAAATATCTTAGAAGCGATCGCATGGTACGTGAAATCCTCCGAGCGAGGTTATGGTGTCGCTTCCAACAATTTAGGTGGAATTTATCTTACGGGTGATGAAGGTGTAAGGGCCGATCGAACAGAAGCAGATAAATGGTTCCAAAAAGCTAGAGAGCAAGGATTTTTACATAGTCCTCTCTCAAGTGACTATTTAAAGCTTGCTGGCGTTGCATAAGTGCGATCGCACTCTACTCCCCTTGCTGCACCTGACTTCTCACCCACTTGCGAAACATCTTAATCAAACTTGTTTCTCCCATCGTTTTGCTCAATTCCAAAAAGCGGACTACCTCAGATGAAGGAATTTGGGGTAAAGTGGGAGATCGATCGCACTCTTTATACTCCCCACCTTCTAACCGCAATATTGTCAGGCGACTACCGTTATAACGCCACACTTCCGGTACTCCCAAAGCCGCATAAATATCTAATCTATTAATAGAACTACTCGTAATATCAATTTCAATTGCCAAATCTGGAGGCGGATCTTGACTGAGGTCGATTTGGTCTAGTTCTCGGACAACTCGCTCATTCTGAATATAATAGCACTGATCTGGTTCTAATCCACGTGCCAAATCCTCACGTTTGCAGGTTAAGGAACCCAAACTGCGAATTTCAACATTTAGTTCTTCTGTCGCAGCTTCGACAAAGCGACCAATCAGCTTTTTAGAACCTTCATGCGGCGCTAACGGCGTCATTATTTCCAGTTTTCCTCGATCGTAAGTCAGGCGAAATCCTGGCTGTTCCTCATAGTCTTTCAGTAAGGATTCATAAGTTTGCCAGCTGATATTTTCCAGCAGGACTCGGTTAGCATTTTCGGTCAGAGTAGTAGTCATCATAGGTATCGAGTTGGTTAGCGAATAATTACACTTAGCTACTAGGCTCTAAAATCTCAGCAATTCGCTTCATAATACTGAGTACACCATACAATTCATTACCCCGATCGCGCAAATTAAACGAATCAGACAAAGCGTACTTCGGAGTATTTTCTTTCACTAACTTAATGAATTGAAAATCTATTCCATTCGTCACCATTCCCAAAATGGGTTTCTCGTGATTTGGACTACCTAGCATATAAGCCAATGCTTGCGCTAAACCAGCCTCTAGCGATATACCACTTCTTTTAGACTCAATCACCAGCACCCAAAACCGATCTTTTACTACCAAAACATCTATTTTACCCTTAACAACTATATTTTCATCTTCAAGAGCAATTTGCACTTGATTTTCTGTTATTAACCGAAACGGAGGCAGATAAAATCCTGCTAAATCCAGCAACGGAGACACCACCACCATCTTTACGGCTTCTTCCAGCATAGGATACTCCGCTAAGTTTAAGTAGCTAGCCTTCACACGGTCTAGCCGTTGCTTCTCCATGTCTGTGATTTCTGGCAAATTATCCAACCATTCCCGGAAAAATTGCTCATCTTCGACGATTTCCAGACCAAATCTTGCTTTTAAGTCATACAGGGTGATTTCTGTAGCTTGAAATGTTTGTACCATATTTCTTCCCTCGCGCTAAACAAACTCCCCTTTAGCTATTATAATGGACTTCCCACCCACATTTACTTCAATTCCGGCCTGACCTTTTTGCGCTTTTAACAACAGCAAAGAAGGTCTGCCAATTTCATATCCTTGTTCTACTCGCAGATCGATCGGGCCTGACCCAAAATAAGCATACTCAACCAAATACCCAGCCAAACAACCATTAGCACTTCCCGTCGCCGGATCTTCAGGAACTCCCATAGCATCGGCAAACATTCGCACGTTTAAGTTATTTTCTGGATAATATGTTTCTGGACAAAATACCAAAATAGCTTTTGCTTGGGTATTGCTAACCAACTCGAAATATTTATCTTTATTTACCTTAATTTTCTTCACGGATGCGAGATTATTCAACGGAACAATAATAAAAGGTACTCCAGTGGAAACTTCTTCTATGGGAAAGCGTGAATCAATCTCCTCAACCTCTAAATTCAGTACAGGCGCAATCTTATCTGCCGAGAAACCCTGGCCGAAAGTAGGCGTTTTTTGCCGCATCCACAACCATTCAACAGATTCACCTGAATAATCCAGGGTAACCGGAATTTGCCCGATCTTCAAATTTAAGATAATCCTCTCAACTAATTTTTGGATAATTTCTTGTTGCAGAACATACGCAGTTCCCAAAGTTGGATGTCCGGCAAAAGGTAATTCCTGTTCAGGCGTAAATATCCGCACATCATAACCACCGTCTCTCATCTCTGTGGATGTAATAAATGTGGTTTCTGAATAATTCATTTCTTTGGCAATGCGCTGCATATCGGTATCGGATAATTGACCAACACCATCACCTGTAAACACAGCCAACTGATTTCCGGTGTATTTTCCAACAGCAAACACATCGACAATATAAAAATTCAGCATATTCTCTTTTCTTCCTGTTTTCGTGGGTTAAAAAATTAATCCGCTCTGATATCGTTAAGTTGTCTGTTTTCATCTTTGGTTAAATTTTACCGCAGATGAAAACAGATACACGCAGATTAACGCAGATAAGAATGGACTTGATATCAAAAGTTATACAATAAGGAGGCTTTGCCTCCCAAGCTTTGTGACCAGGCTCAGCCTGGTCACGAGAGGATCGAGGTTAGCGTAAACAGCGAATTGCTTCTAACAAACCCCTTGCCTTATTGAGAGTTTCTTCATACTCTTTTTCCGGCACAGAATCAGCTACCAAACCAGCACCAGCTTGTACAGATACGGTATATTTGCTGTTACCTTGACTGCGGACAACCATAGTGCGAATTGCGATCGCACTATTCAACTGTCCCTCAAAATCATAATATCCATAAGAACCCGAATAAGGGCCACGGCGACACCCCTCTAACTCATGGATAATCTCCATCGCCCGAATTTTGGGCGCACCGCTGACAGTACCCGCCGGAAAACAAGCTTTCAGCAAATCCCAAGCAGTTTTGTCCGCAGCTAATTCTCCCAGCACGTTGCTAACAATGTGCATAACATGGGAGTAACGCTCGATCGTCATTATTTCATCAACTCTCACCGTACCATTCTTGCAGACGCGACCTAGATCGTTGCGTCCCAAGTCAACCAGCATAACGTGTTCCGCAACTTCCTTCGGATCTTGCAACAACTCTTCAGCCAATGCTAAATCTTCTTGCGGAGTCTTACCGCGTTGGCGAGTACCCGCGATCGGTCGCACAGTCGCCATCATAACCCCACCTTTGCCCTCCCCGTCAACCGAGTGGGGTATCTTCTCAGCTTTCACCATCACTTCCGGACTCGAACCGATAATCTGCCAATCGCCGAAGTTAAAATAAGCCATGTAAGGCGACGGGTTAATCAATCGCAAAGAGCGATAAAGTGCAAATGGGTCGCCAGTGTATTCCGCTGAAAGTCGCTGCGAAAGTACAACTTGGAAAATATCCCCAGCTTTGATGTAATCCTTCGCTTTTTGGACGTTGGTGCAAAACTGTTCGCGAGAAATGTTGCTGGCGTACTCAACGTCTCCTGTACCACTTCCAGGCGGCTTCCATGCCAAAAGAGTATTTTGTTGGGATAGGGGGGATTGCAGCTTGTTTACGAGTTGGGTGACGCGATCGCACGCCTGCTGATATGCCGTTTCCAAATCTACTTCAGGATCTCGCAAATCCGCATACGCGATCGCCCAAATCTTCCGCTTCACCTGGTCAAAAATCAGCAAGTGATCCACCTGCATCCACAGTCCATCAGGCAAATCCTCTTTCCCACCAGCATAAACCGGCACTCGCGGTTCAATCCAGCGAATCAGTTCGTAACCCCAAAACCCAAACAAACCGCCAATCCCCGGTGGTAGCTGAGGTAACTTTACCGGATGATAAGGTTTGAGGCAATAAGTCAAAGCTTTGAAAGGATCGCCTTCAAATTCTACAACCCAGCCATCCCGATGGTGCTGGATCGTGCTAGAGCCTCTTGCCTCCAAAATCCACAGGGGGTCGCATCCTAGCAAACTGTAGCGTCCGATTTTCTCCCCACCCTCCACCGATTCTAACAGGAAGCTATAAGGCTGTCCCGCACAGACCCGATACCAGGCAGACACAGGCGTATCGAGATCTGCCACCCATTCCTGGTAGACTGGGATAAAATTGCCTTGCTTAGCTAGTTCGCCAAATTGGGAGAAATCCGGGAATATCATAACTTTAGTTTGGTTTGGATGAGAGCGATCCGCTGAAACTTAATCTGAGTTACCAACCCGATCGCCACAACACTACAGTCTTTCACCCCAAGTACGAACCAGTCAAGCCTAAGCACAAGTTTCTCGCTTACATTCTGTTATCAAATATCCTGACACATTCTTGTAATCTTCTCGTTACATTAGAATCCGCTGGGATTTGGTTAGAATTCAATCTATTGAATGTCGCTAAATTTATTGAGCTTCCGCGTCTAAATTCTGGCCTACTTCCCAGACCGAGTTCCACATATTCCCTCGTAACATTATTAAGGGTATTTCCATTGACTGTACCTCTTAAGCAATATCCTTCTTCCCTGTATCTGTACTTAAATCCTATAACTATGTTATCAGTTTTGCGGAAAGCCAAATAATCAACATCTTGTTGATTTGGCAACCGGGATTTGCCATAAAAGTAGTTTCCATTGGGTAAGCGTTGAATTGTCTGTCTAGATTGCTTCGTTGCTTCTTGCTGAGACTCTGCCAAAACTGGTAAACAGCCACCTGCTAAAATTGCCAAGCTCAACCCAAAACTAAGTAGCGATTTGCCTTTCATAAACATCATTATTTCGATAATATTATAGGATTTACCGTCCAGACGGCAACCCAGACCTACAGCCAGCAGCGTTAAACTCCCGCACCACCTTATCAACTTCTTGTGCATTTGCAGATAACTGTGCGAACTGTCTTGCTGCTTGCGTAACTGTAGGAGAGTTATATGGAATTTCGACGGGAATATCTGCCTGATTGTTCCTCACAGTTGCTATCCCCAGATAATCTCCTTCCTTTAAAATTACTGCTTTGTCATTAGTTCGTATTACTCCATTAGATACCGTTCCCAAACCAAAGTCAGCTGCTTGTATGCCAATGTAAATAAGGCAAACTCTACCTCTTCTATTTGATGGATAAACACTTAGACCCTCTTCATATCCCGACCATTTACCCAAAAAAGGCGCAACGGCTGGATCAAACCTCGACCAATCTCTCACAAAAGATTCTCTCCTTTGTTTATCGGTTTGAGTACGCATATCTCCAACATTATTCCTACGAATCTGCTGACGTAATTTTTCCCTCAATCTCTGTAATTCTGCCGCCGTTGGATATCGCTCTAACTGTTGCTGTGCAAAAATTTTTAAAGCGCTAGCAATTAAAATTACCAAACTCAACCCAAAACTAATTAGCACTCTGCTATTGATTAATTCTTTTGTCATTGCTTATTACCACAACGCTTTGATTAATGGTAACGTAGGGTGCGTTACTAACGCACCATCACCCGACGGTTTTGGATGCGTTATAGCGATTTTCAGTTGCATGAAGTACACCCTAGTACACCCAGAAACCCGGTTTCTTTGTCCCTCATACCAAATCCTACTTCATTAGCCCTTTTTTTTACCCTTAGCAATTCGTCAAAAGCCAAATCAAAAGCCCCACGTCGTATCCGATAGGGAGGCGTGGGGCTTCTAAACGTTCAAGTTAACTTAGGAACCCATTAGGTATCGTAAGTATTATGACCGCTGAATTTCACCTTTGCTGGTTCTGGGTTGCTGCCAATGTTACGGTCTTTCTTACCTACGTAAGGACGACCTGCGTTCACCTTTTCAGGGAATACGCCATCAGCAGGGTGCAGGTACTCGATTTCACCGTTGGGGAAAACCCGGTAAATCTTGTAGTTGTTGATTTTGAACTTGGCACGCAGTTGCTGACCGCCCAAGGCAATACACTGTTCCTTGCGGGCTAGGTATAGCAGGTTGTCACCTTGCCGCATGACAGCAGCGCCGCCAGTGGGCATTTCAAACACCTGTTCCTTGGGGCTGGTCCAGGTGATTGCGTACTTTTCTTCTATTTGCGCTTTGCTCAGTAAGCCGCCGGTGCTGCCACCGAACAAAGGTGCTTGTCCAGTCAGAGTATCTGCCATAGGTTCCTCTCTCAACTTTTTAGGGAATCCTATCATCGTGGCTGTGTCAGTCTTGCTATTCTGTCAAGAACTGTAACATCTCTTCAGCTTTGGGGGCAGAGGGGCAGAGGGGCAGAGGGGCAGAGGAGCAGAGGGGCGGAGGAGCAGAGGAGCAGAGGGGCAGAGGGGCAGAGGGGAAAAGAAAGAATTGTTCACTTTTGACTTTTGACTTTTGACTTTTGACTTTTCTAGCCCCTAGCCCCTAGTTCCTGTTTTGGCCGATCGCGGATTGCTTTTGGCCGATCGCTTTTGATCGCCGCTACTTCCCACAATGGGAATGGTGAAATGTAACTGACTGCCTCGATCTTTGCCAGCAGATTTGGCCCAAATCTGACCGCCCCACCCGCTGACAATCTGGCGGCAAATCGCCAGTCCCAGTCCTGTACCGCCTGTTGTTCGTCGCAAGGCTCCTTCTTCTTGATAGAACCTGTCAAAGACGGTTTCGAGACGGTTTGGTTCGATGCCGCGACCAGTATCGGCGACTGTAACTTCCAGCATTCGATCGCCCTTAGTAGGTTGAGCCTGGATAATTACCTCTCCATTCGGTGCTGTAAATTTGCAAGCGTTGTCTAAGAGCTTCGACAGTACTTCCACCAGCCATTCACCATCAGCGCGTACCAGAGGCAGTTTGCTTGGCACCTGGGTGGTAATCTTGGGAAATTGCTCCTTGGAAAGACGGGCGCGAATACTGCTGAGAGCTAAATCGACACATTCTTGAAATTCTAGGGGTTCCGGGTGCCACTGCACCCGACCGCTTTCTAGCTGGGAGAGGGTGAGGAAATCTTGCACGAGTTTACGCATCCGTTCGGCATCTTCTAAAGCCGAGTTCAGCATTACCTGTCGCAGTTCTAGGGACATATCTGGTTCGCTGGCGAGACTTTCCAGACAAACTTGGATGGTCGATAGGGGGGTACGCAGTTCGTGACCTGTGATGGCAATCAAGTTGCTCCGGGTGCGTTCTAGGGCTTCTAGCTGCTCGTTGAGCTGTTCTAGGTTGGTGTAGGCTTCTGCTTGAATGAGGGCAACGCCGATTTGGGTTGCGATCGCTTCCACCAGTTCCAAATCATCTTCTTCCCATTCATGCGACGCACCGCCGTAGTGCAATTCCACCATTCCCAATAATCTCCCCTTATCCAGTACGGGTACTAGCAGCCAAGAGATAATTCCAAAGCGATCGACTAGAGCCTTTAGCGCTGGTGTATTTGTAATCCGGGAGTCTCTGTGAGTATCTGCCACGTAGATAGGTTGTCCACTTTGCACTACTTCTTGAAAGAGGGGATTCTCCTGCAAAGGCCAGCTTTGTCCTGCCAGAGAGGTAACACTAGGGCTTAAAAACTCGTGCAGATTTGTCGTTGCCACCTCCGTCTCTTTGCAACGATAAATCAAACACCGACAAACTTGTAGAGCCTGACCCAATTCTTGCGCGGCTCCTTTGAGTATTTCATGGGAATTGAGCGATTGCCTAATGGCAGAGGTAATTGAGTTCACCAAGCGCTCTTTCCTTTCCTGATCTGCGATCGATCTATAGGCTTTTAGCAACTTGTATTGACCCGCCTGAAGGTACGTCACCAAACGCTGGGCAAAAGGGTCTGGGTCGATGTCGTGGAAACCCGATGAAATTTCCAACAGAAACTCTGTCTCCGCCTGCTCGATTTTCTCTTCCAACTCAGGCCGATAAACCAAAATTTTCTTAAGTAATAATTCAGCCGCTTTGCAACTCACTTGCCGATCGAAAGTCCAAACGCCTTCAAATCGGCGAGATGGGTCTATATCAAAGTGCGGCTGTTCCGCTGTGGGCAGTGCTGGCGCTTGCCGTTCGCGGCAAACAAGGCAGCTGGCATATTGCTGCCCGATCACCACTAAATGCCACTCCTGACTTAAGGCATCTTCAGGGTTAAATGCGATCGTCTCGTAGATGTCCGATTTGCTGACGAAATCAGTTTCCGGTGCCGCCAGCACATACACCTGATTGCTCTTTTGTGCAACCCGTCGGTAGCGGTGAGCTTCCTGACGATAAAAGCGCTCTCGTTGAAAGCTCGCAATCACCAGGGGCCGATCGGAACCCGCCAAAACTTGGTCTTCCATCGCATGAGAGAGCGCAGTTAAGGAAGACTTGAAGTACATTTGTGGTCTTAGTTGGGGCAGGTCTTGCAGCAGCTCTGCCAGCACAGACGTCTGGATGCTCATGGATGTGTTTTTCGGTTCAGTCTGGGCTAACTCCACTTAAAGAGCGATAAAGCCAGCTACAACCTTGACTCAACCTCTCCGTGCTAGAGCTTAGCTCAGTATATCGGCATGAGTTGAGCAGATGCTTGTTAACTTCTAGTTTAACTTTCCACGATCCCAGCCGCAGATGCCAATTATCTTGTTTATAGCGGCTTTCATCTGGATTAAGTACAGCTACTTTCAAGGGGTTACAGTTTGCTTGTGCAAGTTTTCCGATCGCATATTGTTTGAGTATTTATACTTGTAATTCAGCTAACATAATGGCGTAATAAAGCGTGAAAATAGAAATGATCGGGTTATAAACCCAAGCATTGCCGAGAATAGGAGTCCATCAGCTGTGGTCGTACAAGTATCAAATAATACGGTTTACGAAACTAAAACCCAGGAGATTGCCAAACAACTTCTGGCTGCAACTAAAGAAAATCGTTCATTTTTTGCCCAAATGCGCGACCAAATGCGCTGGGACGATAAATTGCTATCTTGGGCAATGTCTAACCCCGGTTTGCGGGTGCAGCTGTTTCGCTTCATCGACTGTCTGCCTTCGCTGCGTAGCAAACCAGAAATCGCCCGTCACTTACAGGAATATCTGGGAGATGAGTCGGTTGAATTACCCGCAGCGCTAAAAGGTTTGCTGAATTTTGCCAATCCAGACTCGATGCCGGGACAGCTGGCAGCGACAACCGTCTCCACAGCAGTTGAAACTTTAGCTCATAAGTATATTGCCGGAGAAAACATTAAACAGGTAATTGAGACGGTTAAGCGCCTGCGTAAGGATAAAATGGCTTTCACGATCGACCTCTTGGGAGAGGCGGTGATTACGGAGGAGGAAGCGCAATCTTATCTCGATCGCTATTTGGAATTGATGAGTCAGCTAACAGAAGCTGCGAAAAGTTGGTCAACTGTTGAGGCGATCGACTCTGCTGATGGCGAACCATTGCCAAAAGTGCAAGTATCTGTTAAAATAACAGCGTTTTATTCCCAGTTCGATCCGCTGGATGAGAAAGGCAGTCAGGAAAAAGTGAGCGATCGCATTCGCATTCTATTACGCCGCGCCAAAGAATTAGGTGCCGCCGTTCACTTTGACATGGAACAATATGCCTACAAAGACCTAACTTTGAGTATCCTCAAACAGGTTTTGTTGGAAGATGAATTTCGTTCTCGCACGGATATTGGAATCACAATTCAAGCTTATTTACGCGACAGCGAAAAAGATTTGCGTGATTTGATTGCTTGGGCAAAATTGCGCGGTAATCCGGTAACTATCCGTTTGGTGAAGGGTGCTTATTGGGATCAGGAAACTATCAAATCAGCCCAGAGAGATTGGCCTCAACCAGTTTACAATGATAAAGCGGCAACCGATATCAACTATGAGAAAATAACTCAGTTGATGTTGGAAAACTACGAGTATATTTATTCGGCAATTGGTAGCCATAATGTTCGCAGTCAAGCGCGGGCAATGGCAATTGCCGAAACTTTAAATGTACCTCGTCGCCGCTTTGAAATGCAAGTCCTTTACGGGATGGCAGATAAACTGGCAAAATCAATCGTGGATCGCGGTTATCGTCTGCGGGTTTATTGTCCTTATGGCGATTTAATTCCCGGTATGGCATATTTGATTCGCCGCTTGTTAGAAAACACAGCAAATAGTTCCTTCTTGCGGCAAAGTTTGGAAGAACGACCAATCGAAGAATTGTTAGCACCGCCAACTTTAAATGGCAAAGTCGATTCCAAGGCAGAGTTTACGAAAGCGTTCCCCAATGTAGCCGATACCGATTATGCTGATAAGGAAGAAAGAGCGCGATCGCTACAAGCTATCCAAACCATTCGTCAACAACTAGGTAAAACATATTCACCTTTAATTAATGGTGAATATGTAAACACATCACAAATTGTTGATTCTGTCAATCCTTCCAATCCCAGCGAAATAGTTGGCAAAATTGGATTGCTTAGCGTCGAACAAGCAGAACAAGCAATCCAAGCAGCAAAAGCAGCATTTCCCGCTTGGCGAAAAACCCCTGTCCGGGAACGTGCTGGCGTGTTGCGTAAAGCAGCAGAATTGATGGAAAAACGCCGTCACGAATTAACAGCTTGCATGGTTTTGGAAACTGGGAAACCAATCCGGGAAGGAGATGGTGAAGTTTCAGAAGCGATCGATTTCTGCCGCTACTATGCCGACGAAATGGAACGACTGGAACAGGGATATAACTACGATATTCCTGGCGAAAATAACCGCTATAACTATCAACCGCGTGGAATTTCGCTGATTATTTCCCCCTGGAATTTTCCCTTGGCTATTCCTACGGGAATGACAGTCGCCTCACTCGTGGCGGGAAATTGTACGCTTCTGAAACCAGCGGAAGTTTCCTCAGTAATTACAGCCAAATTAACGGAAATTTTGATCGAAGCTGGTGTTCCTAGCGGCGTATTCCAATACGTACCTGGCAAAGGTTCCACTGTCGGTTCTTACATGGTGAAACATCCCGATGTTCACATGATCACCTTCACGGGTTCTCAGGAAGTTGGTTGCCAAATTTACGCCGATGCTGCGATTTTACAACCCGGACAAAAACATCTGAAACGAGTTATTGCTGAGATGGGTGGCAAGAATGCAATCATCGTTGATGAAAGTGCGGATTTAGATCAAGCAGTTGCGGGTGTAGTGCAATCTGCTTTTGGTTATAGCGGTCAAAAATGTTCTGCTTGTTCGCGAGTAATTGTGTTGGAATCTATCTATGATGTGTTTGTACCGCGTTTAGTTGAAGCTACTCGCAGTCTGAACGTTGGTGCAGCAGAAAACCCTAGCACAAAAGTAGGCCCTGTGATCGATGCGAATGCCCATAAACGCATCAAAGAATATATCGAGAAAGGGCGTCAGGAAGCAAAAGTTGCCCTGGAAATGTCTGCACCGGAAAATGGCTATTTTATTGGGCCGGTCATTTTTTCGGAAGTATCTCCGACGGGGATAATTGCCCAGGAGGAGATTTTTGGCCCAGTATTGTCTGTGATTCGAGTGAAGGATTTTCAGTCAGCAATTGATGTTGCTAACGGTACAAATTTCGCCTTAACTGGTGGTTTGTATTCGCGTACTCCTTCCCACATTGAAAAGGCGCAAGCTGAATTTGAAGTGGGGAATTTGTATATCAATCGCGGGATTACTGGTGCGATTGTCTCGCGTCAACCTTTTGGTGGATTTAAACTTTCTGGTGTTGGTTCCAAAGCGGGTGGCCCCGATTATCTGCTACAATTCTTGGAACCGCGTGCGGTAACTGAGAATATCCAACGTCAAGGTTTTGCACCCATTGAGGGGGCAGAATAGGAATTTGTGAAGGGTGTTGATGGTTCGTGGTTGATTGAAAAAACCATGAATCATCAACATTACTCCCGTCACCAGATAGCATTCACAGTTGTATAATTTAATAGACACAGTTCTGTTTAAAATGCTATGAATCAACCACCACTTCGTTTTCTGGCTACTAAAAATTATAAAAATCTTCATTTGGATGAGCCGATATATCTAAATAATCTCAACATTTTTATAGGCCCAAACGGATCTGGTAAAAGCAACTTCATCAGTTGTTTAAAATTTTTAAAAGATTGTCTTACAGCTATTCCAGACGAAAATAGAGGTGTGAGTAGCTTTGAAGATGCAATTGCTAAAATTGGTGGTAATAGAATCCTAGATGGCAATGTTGCAAGTCCGGCCTTAGTCGAATTTTCTTACTGTTTTTCGCAAATTTCCCAAACTAATAATCCTCAAAGAGACAGTGTAATTCTTGACCTAAAACTTTATACCGATCAACAAAAAGGGAGGGCTAGCATTTCCGAAGAATATTTATATGGCGGAGAAGATTTGTATGATAGTTCTAATAAAAAAAGAACTAAGTCACCTTTCTATTACTATAAATTGCATGAAAGAGAATTAGGTCAAGGAGTAGTATCTGTTTACGATAATCCTGACCAAACCCAAACTCATTTTGAACCTCTAGATAACATTCCTACGAATTCTCTGGGACTATTTACAATTCCGGTACTGCTTGAAAATAGTCAATCACCTCCTGAAAATACGCCAGTTTACAGAATTAGAAGACAACTGAGTGAATTTATTTCAAAATGGCAGTTTTATAACGCTAATAACATGGATTTAAATCAAATTAGAACGGCAGAGCCTAAACTTGGCCCAAGTGACATTTACTTATCGCCATCGGGATATAACTTAGCGTTAGTTCTAGATAACTTAAATCAAAATATTGACTTTGATGAAAGTCTTAATTTAGCGATGAAATCAATCATACAAAAAACTCGTCGCGTCAGACCTGGGCGTACTGGTCGCCTATCTCTCGCTGTAGAATGGTATTTTGAAGGTATAAATGAACCGTTTTACCTTAATGAAATGTCAGATGGAACTGTCAGAATGTTGTGTTGGGCAACTATATTACATTCTCCATTTCTTCCTTCTTTGTTAGTAATTGATGAACCAGAATTAGGATTGCACGTATCGTGGATGCCAATTTTAGCTGAATGGATTAAAAAAGCAGCCACCAAAACACAGATAATTATTACTACGCATAGCCCTGACCTTTTAGATCATTTTACGGATTGTTTAGAGAATGTCCTTTGTTTCTATTCTGAAAATAAAACGCATTTTTTCATAAAGCATCTTTCCAAAGAGATGCTGGATGAAAAACTCGAACAGGGATGGGAATTAGGTGATTTATACCGAGTTGGCGATCCAACTGTGGGAGGATGGCCGTGGTAGTATGGGTTTTTGCTGGTGGTGGTGAATCTGAGGTTAAAGGATTAACTCAATTTTTGGATAAAAATTTTCCTGGATGTCAATTTATCCGAAAAACACCAATCCGTCAAAAACCTGGCCCTAAGCCTAATAAAGCCCTTAGTTATGGGAGAACAGGTCAAAGTTTGATAGAACAAATAAAGGAGGAACTACCTATTGCTTTAAGAGTGGAACCAAATAGATGCGATCTTATTTTAGTTTTTGATGATTTGGATTGCCGCGATCGCATAACACAAAGACAAAAAATATTGGAAGAGATAGCAAAAATATCAGAATGTGACAATATAGAAAAATTTGTTGGATTTGCAGCGCCTGAACTGGAAGCTTGGATTATTGGAGATTGGAATAATACAGTAGCTAATCATCTAGATTTTCGAGACAGACATCAACGTATGCGATGGTGGCTGAGTACGAAAAGGAATATTCCTTTTAATAATCCAGAATCATTTAGTGAGTATGACCCTGAAAGAGATTGTTGTCGAGAAAAATTATCAGAGGCATTAATTGAATCGACTGTTCAGGATGCCGATCGCGATAAGCCACGCTTTTCTAAAGGATTGCATACCCCTGAACTAATAACGCAAATTAATTGCGGTGAATTGCAACGAAAATGCCCATTATTTCGAGAATTATATAATTATCTTAATCATTTTTGTCAGAATTCATAAATAATGGATCTAGGGAAAATAAATGAGTGGAAGCTGTGATTGAAGAAAATAAACCCAAAAAGTTAAAACGGTTACTGGCTTTGGGCATAATTTGGCTGGCGGGTGCGGTGTGCGATCGCATCTGGTTTGCCCTCGATCGGTCTGTACCCGCCTGGGATCAAGCAGACTACCTCACAGGCAGTTTAAACTACTGGCAAGCCTTACAGCATCCCCAGTGGTTTAACGGTGAATGGTGGACGAGTTTTTGGCAACTCACCTCCAAAGTCCCACCCTTTACCTATATTGCCGCAGGTATTATCCAAAATTTCTTTGGCACTGGGCCAGATCGAGCTACACTTGTCAACCTATTCTTTAGCGCTATTCTATTAGTCTCCGTTTATGGTTTGGGCATAGAATTGTTCAGCGTTGAAGTCGGGTTATTGGCGGCGGCGATATGTCAGGTTTTGCCGGGATTATATAGATTTCGCATAGATTTTTTACTGGATTATCCGCTGACGGCAGTAGTAACGCTATGTTTCTATTGTCTGACGGTTTGGTGGAATATAAAAACCACGAAGACACGAAGAAGAGAATGGTTTTGGGCAGCAGGTTTTGGTGTTTGTTTGGGCTTGGCTTTAATGGTGAAGCAAACAGCCATATTCTTTTTGTTAATACCACTACTGTGGGTAGGGTTTGGGGAAATTGGCAATTTAATTAAAAATATAAGATTTAAAATTAAACATGAGAATAATTTTCTCGGCAATTCCATTAACAGAATAGGGCAGCTAATCGGTGCTTTGTTGTTGTCAGTGTTAGTGTTTGGCCCTTGGTATCGCACCAATTGGCTGCTGATACTGACTTCTGGGAAACGGGCGACAGTGGATTCTGCGATCGCAGAAGGCGACCCAGCCCTCAATACCCTCGACGCCTGGACATTTTATTGGAAAGACCTGCCCTATGTAGTCTCTTGGCCACTTTTACTAATACCTATTGTTGGGTTACTACTTTATTTTGGTAAATCAGCTATTAGAAAAGTAGAAGAAAATAAACACTTACCAATTACTAATTACCAATCATCCTTAAAATGGTTGACTATATTTTGGATAGGTTCATATTTACTTACTTCTGTGAATATTAACAAAGATACTCGTTATGTTTTGCCATATTTGCCAGTTTTAGGCTTATTTTTAGCTTACTGCTTAACACTCTGGACTGGTCGCTGGGCTAAACATATTCGCTGGGGTACTATCGGTCTAGCCATATTATTAATGTTGTTAAATCTGTACCCGCTTGGGGGTAGTTGGTTAACCCAATTTCTCAGTCCTCGCTTTCAGCATTATCCATATTTTGGTGCTGGGTGGCCGCATCAGCAGGTAATTGCAGAAATTATCAAAACTGAAGCTTATCTGCGATCGACTTTAGGCGTCCTCCCCTCGACACCAGAACTTAACCAGCACAACTTCAATTATTACGGAGCATTAAGCAATTTTCAGGTTTATGGGCGTCAGGTGGGAACGCGAAAAAAATTTGTGCCGCAGGATGCACGCAGTCTCTCATGGTTTGTTACTAAAACTGGCAATCAAGGGTCAGTTCCCAGCGAGGCGCAATCTGCGATCGTCCAAATTGTAGAACAAGGCGGAGATTTCCAATTACAGAAAACTTGGAATTTGCCAGATGAGAGTACTTTGAATCTCTACCACAGCCGAATTCCCCCAGTACAAGTAAAGCAGGAGAGAGTTTCTGAGTCCCCAATCCAAAATCTCAAATTAAATCGAGTTACAGTACCAGATCGATCGCCACCAGGAGTTCCAGTCCCAGTTGTCTACGATTGGTCTGGCCCCTGGAATCAATTGCGATCGGGCCTGGTGCTGCTAACTTGGCGCAATTCAGCCGTTTCGCCTGCACAAGGAACGAAGCAAAAACAATGGTTGCATGACCATGCTATCGCGATGGGAAATTTGCATCCGGGTAAGCGCGTCCCAGGAGACAGTCAGCCTTTTCAAGTTATCGAACGGACGGCGATGCTTCCTCCCACCGATATCGTTCCTGGAATTTATACTTTAGAGGCAACTTACCTAAATCGACAAACTGGTGAAACTTATCCCATCCCAGTACCGCCTGTCACCGTGAAAATTGACCCAACTGCTAAGCCTACACCCGCACCCGAATTAGATCTACTCACTCAGTTACGGACTTCAGCAGCAAAATTGCCCGAAGGCCCAAAGGCACTCGATTCTGTCTTCGATCGAACTGGACGGATCAACCAGTACGATCCGACTCAAGATTATCTGATTCAAGCTAGCAAGACGCTAAATTATCGGTTGCAGCAGTCACCGCAAAACCTAGACTTGGCTTATGCTTTGGCGCTTGCGAAGGTGTTGCGGCGACAGCCAGCAGGTGCGATCGCAGCTTTGGAACGAGTCACCAAACTGGACTCCCAGAATCCCTACGCCTACGCCTATCTCGCCTTTGTCCACCTGTACGACTGGCATCCCAAAGCAGCCCAAAACGCCCTCAAGCCCGCTCTAGCTCTCAACCCCAATCTACCAGAACTCCAAGCACTGAGCGGTGTTGCCGCACTGATGCAGGGCAATGTGGTTGCAGCTTGGAATTATTTCAAAATATTAACTTCTGTTAAATAAATATGTTTACTTTTTTCGGGCAAAATGTACTTTTTTATACTGAAGTCTGTTTTTAATATATTAGTACTTATTTTGAGTCTAAGTAGGTGGGCATAATTAAACGTAAAACTCCAGGCCCTTAGAAACCCGGTAACTCCTGCGAAACCGGGTTTCTGGGAGTTCAGTTTATTTACGCCCACCTACTTATCTCTGTCACAACTTGGATAGCGGGTGTGTACTTACGTAATATCACTTCTACGTAAGTAACATTACGATGTAGTTAATATAACTTTATAGAAAGTTTACTTTAGTACCCAGGTGTAGGGTGCGATACCTCTACCCAGAAATAGCTGTTAGGTGATATTTATAAACTTATGAGGGCAATCTGTAATCTCAAAAACCCGATTTCCGTAGCCCTATAAACCGATATTTAGTTAGCCAAACTCAAAGAAACATTTAAGTGAAGTAATAGCACAAGCAATCAATCTTAATTCAGAGGTAAGGTATGTCCGTAAAAGCATCTACTAATTCAGCAAACGATCGGCCCGCTGCTTGGACGCGGGTAGTGGGTTTGCCCAAAGACAATGCAGATTTTATGGAAAAGTATCAAAGCTACTCGTCATCAAACGAAATCACGGAAGAAGAAGAAAAACAACTAAATCTAATTGATGAGCAAATAGATCGGGCCGATCGCGAAATAGAGTACAAAATGGATCTCGATGAATTTAGGATAAAGTTCATCGAAGAAGGCGATTTCAGCGGTCGGCTTAAGAACTGGCAAATGGCAGAAGCTGACTTCTGCATCAACTGGCTCAGTCACAAAAAGCATCAGCTAGAGCAGGAAATGGATCGTGATATCCAATGGCTGAAAGACAAATACGCAAACAAACTTAAACAGTTTGAGGACAAAATTGTCGCCGCTCAAAAATATTACGATCTTGCTTATCAGCAGTGGCTCTCAGAAAACTGGCAGTCCCAAAACGCTTATGCAGACAACCTGCTACACCCAATTGCACAGGTAAGTAAGTAAAACTGCCGCGCCCTTAGAAACCGGGTTTCTGGGTGTTCAGTTTATTTACGCCGATCTACTTATACCAAATCCGGGATAAAAACCCCCGTTATCCATAAGTTGGGTGAAGCATTGCGGTAGAAAGGCTTTGGCTCTTGGGAATACACTTATTGCCGCAATGCTTCACCCCTACACTTCACACTATAAAGGGGGTAAATAACCCGGATTTGGTATTATTTAATATATCGCATCAAGATAGACTCAATTTGAGCAATTCCAATTGGCTTAGTGAAGTAGTCATTAGCTCCGGCGGCCAAACAACGTTGCCTGTCACTTTGTGAGGCAGTTATCATTACCACGGGCAAGTCTTGTAAGTCTGGTTCCTGTCGCAGCGTTGTCAGTAAATCTAGTCCGCTTGCGCCATGCGGTAAATGTAAACCCAACAAAATCAAATCGGGTTTGAAGGTTTGTACCTCCTGCAAAAACCCTACACCATTTGGAAGATGTTTTACCTCGTAGCCAATAGCGTGAAGATAATTCTCTAACACCAAGGCACTGCGGTTATCGTCTTCCACAATTAAAATGTGCGCTCTATCAGCTAGAGGTTTTCGGTTGTGAGTTTTTAGCTGTCGCCGATCGGTTGCTCGATCCTTTGGTTCTGGAGAGAAATGCTCTAGCTCTGCTCTACTGAGAACCGATCGGCGACGATCCGGCAGAAAAAGCGTGAATTGACTGCCTTTACCGAATACCGATCGCACCATTACATCGCCGCCATGCAAACGGGCTAGTTTGCGAGTCAGCACTAAACCCAAACCAGTACCTTCATAGCGCCGGTTGAGGTCGCTATCAAGCTGGCAAAAGGATTGAAACAGCAACGGCAGATGTTCTGGGGCTATGCCGATACCTGTATCGGCTACGGTAAATGCGATCGCTCCCGGTACTTTACGGACAATCAGCTCCACTTTGCCAGCGGGTGTGAACTTAATTCCATTAGAGAGCAGATTCAGCAGCATTTGCTTAACTCGTCGCTCATCCGCAACGCAGAAATCCGCTTCGGTATCTACTTCAATTGTGAGTTGCAGCCCCTTGGTAAAAGCTGCTTCGCCCACCAGGCTTAGGCAAGAATTACACAGTTCTGACACACTTATTGGCATCAGAGTCAGTTCTTCTTTGCCAGCTTCTACTTTGGAAAGATCGAGAATATCGTTAATCAGCGCCAAAAGATGTTCGCCACTGCTATGAATGCAGTTGACGTATTCCTTCTGCTTCTTATTGAGAGCGCCAAAAATTTGTTGCCCCAGCAGTTGCGACAATCCCAGAATGGCATTGAGCGGCGTTCGCAATTCGTGGCTCATGTTCGCCAAAAATTCGCTCTTGGAGCGACTCGAAGTTTCGGCGGCTTCTTTAGCCTGAAGCAGTTCTAGTTCTGTCTGCTTGCGCTGGGTAATGTCGCGAACAATGATCAGTACTTCCTCTTCGCCGCTCACAACTAACCGAGCCTCATAATGGCGCTGATTGCCAGCGATCGTTAGTTGATACTCAAAAATTTGGCTCGATCCGGTTTGTAACGCTTGCTCCAGGTGGGACATAATCTGCTCACTTAGGTCACCAGGCATCACTTCCCGCACTTTTTTGCCTAAAAATTGGCTCGGATGCAGGTACAGCTCATCCTCTTTGCTGGCTTTGAAGTCTAGGAAGGTGCCATCTTGATGGAGGCAAAACATTAAATCGGGTATTGCGTTCAGAAGGGCTCGATTTTTGGCTTCACTCTGGCGTAGGGCCGCCTCTGTACGTTTGCTAGAGGTAATATCTCGCTTAATCGCCACATAGCAGATGGGTTTGCCTGCATTATTGCGGACTGCGAACGCGGAAACTTCAATGTATAGTAGATTCCCGCTTTTGGTGCGACTGGTGATTTCGGCACGGTGAGAGCCCTGCTTTACAAGTTCCTGAAAAAACGACGAGCCAAAATCGCTGCCTGCGTGAATAGCTTGTGTTCCCCGCAACTCCTCATCTGCGTAACCCAACAAGGCTCTATGGGCTGAGTTCTGTTCAACGTAGTGCCCCTGCGTATCGAGAATGGCGATCGCATCGTTGGAGTTGGCAATAATCTCTCGGTAGACGGTGAGCTTTTCCTCTGTCTGCTTGGGCGTTGTGATGTCTCGCATCGTGTTAACCGTCAAGAGAACTTGCCTTGTCCTATCTCTAGTACTTGCCCTATTGGTACTCATCCACTTCTTCTCACCCTTGGCATAGCGTACAACGAGATCTTGCTCCATACAGACTTCACCCCAGAGGCGCGACTGATTCAGTAGCACTTCTAGGGTAACAATTGTGCTGTTAAAATCGGGAACCTTTCGTAACCAAGCACATACCTTTACTGGTGTTGGTAGTTCAACATTAGATTAGTCCGCAATTAGCTCTCTATACTTTTTTGTAACGATTTCTTTATAAAAATTGTTTATCTCACTATGCAACGCAAGAAGGATAACAATTTTAAAGATTAACGCTACTTTAAAAGTACTGCTTAAAACCTGGTTTGTCATACCAGATGGCAACCCCGATCGTCAATTCTACGCAGGGGCGTCAAATTATCAGCCGAAAATTTCATTTGACAAGAGAAGTGGCAACAATGACTGATGCAAAAAATCTGAGAATTGTCTCTCTTATACCCAGTGCAACAGAGATTGTAGCGCTGTTGGGCCTAACCGATGCTCTGGTAGGGCGATCGCACGAATGCGACTATCCGCCGGAAATTCAAGACCGTCCTGCTTGCACCCAAGCCCGATTGAATTCCTCCAAACCCAGCGCCCAAATTCATCAAGACGTTACCTATCTCCTGCAAAACGCCCTCAGCATCTATGAAATCAAACTAGACCTCCTAGAAAAGTTGCAACCGACACACATTCTCACTCAAGATCAATGCGATGTGTGTGCCGTCAGCCTATCAGAGGTGGAAAAAGCCGTCGCCCAACTTACCCACACCCAACCCCAAATTATTTCCTTAAAGCCCAACCTGCTAGAAGATGTGTGGGCAGATATTCAAAATGTTGCCGAAGCGATGGCTGTCGGCATACCGACTTCTCTATCAGATTTACAGTCTCGTGTCAAAATTTGCGAGCAAAAAACTCAACCAAGCTTCGATACAAAGCGTCCCACCGTCGCTTGCATCGAGTGGACAGACCCCCTGATGGCAGGCGGAAACTGGATTCCAGAATTGGTAAAACTAGCAGGCGGTCAGCCTCTTGTTGGCGTACCCGGTCAGCCTGCCCCTCAGTTGCAATGGGAATCGCTGGTAACGGCCAATCCAGACGTGATTGTCTTTATGCCCTGCGGCTTCGATCTCAACCGCACCCGTCAGGAAGCTACTATATTAGCTCAACGTCCAGAGTGGCAGAATTTGCAGGCCGTAAAGACTGGAAAAGTCTACATTACAGATGGTAATTCCTACTTCAATCGTCCGGGGCCGCGATTGGCAGATTCGGTGGAAATTTTGGCTGAGATTCTGCACCCAGAAACCGTTCAATATGGCTACAAAGGCAAAGCTTGGGAGATTTTGTAGCTATAATTGGTCATTGGTCATTGGGAAAAAACAAATAATGTTTCACTTGATTTTTCACTAATGACTAATGACTAATGACTAATGCAGTTCATCTTCATTCACAAAGAATACCAAACTGAAAAGAGGCAAGACTGCCACAGACAACAAAGCCAGGAATATCATGCACTTTAATATAGTGTATATAGAGCCCTTGGCATTCTGAATTAACAGCTGGCACTTGTTAAGGAAGTTTTTGACAGCCGAAGTGCCTAAATATTCATTTTCACTAATCGAATGACCTAGCCTTAGCATGGCACTGCACCTCCAGCTACGCCTTACAAAAAAAATTATTTCTTACTTTCTTTATGATTACTCTTTTAATAGGCAAAATTAATAAATGATAAGAAAGTAAAGTAAAGTACAATAAAATACACAAGAAGATCGGATTCTTGACAATATCAAACCTTGGCGGATGAAAAATGCGATGGCCTCATAATTTCTTATCCTAGAAAAGACAGAAAACTTAACTCAAGGAACTGAACATGACGACGGAGTACTGACAGAGGATTATAAAATCGCCGGGACAATTCCGAAGTGCTGATGTAGCGCAGTTGGTTTGTGGGTGTTTAGTTTCCGAACGTGCTAACAATAAAGTTTTCTCAGCTGTTGACCGCAATATGATATACGGTCAAGTAGAATTGGAGGAATTTAGCTTGACTTGAAAGGTTTTACCCAGCCGCGATAGATAGCTAAGTCGAGAGTAAATCGGGCAAATGCAAATAATAAAATACTCTCGACGCCCAAAACACCGAATGACCAAAAGCCATTCTGGAAATTTAGCCCCACGTCCACCTGGGCCGATCCCCGCACTAGCCCAAAAGCTAGCACCGCCCCATCTTGAAGATGGGAATTTCGATCCTCGCGGATGATGTAGCGGTAGGTGATACCGAACAGGAAGCCACTTAAGCAGGCTACGGCCCCACCAAAGAGCAAGTTCGCTGCCGTCGATATTTCCAAATCTGCTAGCGTTTCAAACTGCTTTGCCAAAACTAGCTGATTTCCCAGCGCCATGATACCATAAGCCAGAGAAAGAGACAAAGCAGCAAAGCTTCCTGACTTGACAGATTCAATCCGTTCTGCTTGCAAGACGTTCAAAGTGAAACTCCATCACTTCAAAGTATGATAAAGCCTAGAGTCATTTTGTAACCTTTGGTTGAACGTACAGCTATGGATATTCTCTCACTGGGTTGGGTTTCGCTACTCGTTTTGTTTACCTTCTCTATCTCTATGGTGATTTGGGGCCGCAACGGTTTCTAGAAAAGTGGAAACTTCAACACTAACTGTTCTTTCTTTGGTTGCCTTTGGGCTGTTACTGACAGTCTCAGGCGGAGTCATATATCTGACGGTGGCAGAGTGGCGCGATCGCAGGCGTATTGACCGCGATAAGCGCGATCGTCGTCGTTAAACCTTTTCTCAGGGGCTAGGGGGGGAATTTATCAGCCCCCATTATCCCCCATACCTAGAGAGGAAAGCCAGTTTCCCAGTCCAACCTACAGCACTCGATCGCTACAAGCAGTCCTGTGTCATTCTATTTACCCTCAATTTATTATGAGCGCTTATTTTCTATATATTGTTTTGATTTTGGCTACTATTGGATTAAATATCGTCGCTAAAAGATTCCTACAGCAACGATGGAATTTATGGCTGGGCTGCTGCGTGCCTGCGCTAATTATGATGTTATTTTTATGGAAAGTTTCTCAACCACCAGACCAGTATTTATTTAGCGATTTTAATAAAGCATACTATCCGGCAGGCAGATTGATTTTTCAAAATCCATCAGAATTGTATCTAAACTCCTGTGTAGCAGGTTTTGTAAATATTCCAATTATTGGTTATTTATTCACACCGTTTTCGCTACTTAATTTGCAAAATGCTCAAATTTTGTTGGTGATTTTAAGTATGGCAGCAGTTGTCCTAACTTGTTATTTATTATTAAAACTAACGAATTTTTCCGGTTGGCAGAGAGTAGTTGTAATTGGCCTGTTTGTTGCTAATGGGCCTCTTTACTACAGCATTAGAGACGGAAACTCTACACATTTTTTACTTCCATTGTTATTATGCGTATTTTTTTTGCTAGATAAAAAGCGCGATATTATGATTGGAATTATATTAGCGATTGCAGCTTTAATTAAAATACCTTTATTTCTATTAGGAGGTTATTTTTTCTTAAGAATGCGATGGCGAGTGGTAATAGCAATGATTGCGACTGTATTAGCTATTACGGGAGCATCAGTACTCATATTTGGCCTCGATTTACATCTAACCTGGTTTCAGCAATGTATTCAGCCCTATGCTGGAAAGCCAGTAGCGGCATACAACGTTCAATCCGTAGATGGCTTTCTAGCTCGTTTGTTAACCAACGATAACTTACTCAATTGGAATCCTCTGGTGTTAGGTTGGAACTTTAAGGTAGCGCGATATCTACTGATTGCAGTCTTAGTGGGTGGCACTATTTGGGTTGGTTGGCGATCGAAATCGCCAGTCACCATAAAAGCAGAAAATTCAGAGTTTTCTATGGCTATTTGTCTATCCTTGTTAATCAGTCCAATTTCATGGACGCACTACTATCTGTTATTGTTGTTACCTCTAGCCTTGTATTTTGGTAATCGGTTGGCAATCCCCGAAAAAAAGGTTTGGTTTTGGTTAATAGTGCTGAGTGCTTTGCTGATATCATTACCAGTTATCCGTGTTGATAATTACAGGCCGATCCTCCAATTGATTATGTCCAAAATTGTGATTTCAAGTTACTTTTTTGGGGGAGTTTTATTATTGGTTATTTTAGCGATTGGCAGATTGCAAACTGCCCAAAAAGCCAAAAGCCTTGAGAGTGAATCTGTATCTTAAATAAGGATTGAAAAGCAATTATGAAAGACGAGAGAAATATCACCTTAAAAAGCCACAATAGCTTAAAAGGGCTGTTGCTAGCAGAAGGAAACCCTTCCATTCATATATATGCCATAATTTTATTTTTAGCTTCATTACTTATGACAGGATATGCCGTTTATTACGGCAACCAATCAATCCAAATACCGCTAGTTCATCTATTAAATAATCCTGCGCTTTATCCCAACGATCCATTTGCTGCCACTTTGCCTTACTACTCTTCCATGCTTTGGCGGGTAGTTGCCTTGGGAGTGCGGGTTTTCCCGCTAGAACCGTTATTTATCGTTTTATTTTTACTGGAAAGACTCTTAGTTATCTATGCTGCCGGATATCTGGCGCAAGCTTTTGCGCCCAACTCGCGACTAGCTGTTGTTGCGGGAATGGCGCTATTTGCTTTAGCACCAAATTCAATTCTGGGTCATGGCGACGTTTTAACGAACTATTTTGAACAAACTGGATTAACGATACCATTTTTATTATTAGCGATCGCAGCTTTTTACAAAAATAATCCAATTTTGTGGGCTATTTGGATGGGAGTCGCATTTAACCTGAACAGTATGTACGCCACCTATGCTTTGACATACTTTGGTGCTATCTTCTTCACCGCTCCTTTTTACCGTCGAGCGTGGAAAAAATGGATTCATGCTTTCGGTTTATTCTTACTCATAGCTTCCCCAAATATAATTTTAACCGCCTCTGCTTTTGGCAAAAAGACTACAGACAGCAACTTATGGATCGTGACAAGTCAGGTGCGTTTTCCTCATCACCTTTATCCACTAACTTGGAGTTTTATCAGCTATCTTCAATTCTTTACTTTGGCTGTTTTATTTGTTGGTTTCCTATATCAAAATAAGCAGAAATGGTCAAAACTATTTAGGCATGGGATTGTCTGGACTGGAGTTTGTCTGCTGTGGTTAGTTTACGCTTTTATAGCCGCTTATGTTGCCAAATCTCCTCCCATGCTAGTCATGCACCCAGGAAGAGCAACGGATTTGTGGTATTGCTTTGCTGGAATAGCGATTATCTCAGGATGTGCTGTCAAAATCGAAGAGAATCATACTAGGAAAACTTTATTACAAGCAACTTCAATTGCCGGTGTATTGCTGGGCGTATTGACAACTGCTTTATCGCCAAAATACATAGGTTTGTACGTGATGTTGGCAGGGCTAATTGCCCTGATATGGGAGCCAATATGGAATTATGTTTTTGAACGAGGAAACGAGCGTCGTCTGGCGTTATTACTGACAAGTTGGGTATTTTTAGTGGGTACGGGAGCATTTTTAAGCCGCTTTCAAAATACTAGAAATGTTAAAGATGCCTTAATTGAGTCACCCTATACAGAACTGAGACAAATAGCAGATTGGGCTAGTAAAAATACTCCGCTGGATGCAGTTTTTTTGGTAGATCCAGAATTGGAACATTTTCGCTCTCTGTCAAAACGCCCTGTGTTTGTGACGTGGAAAGATAGTTCGGCAATGCTTTGGTATAGACCCTACGTTAAAGATTGGGTAGAACGTATGCGCCTACTGGGTTTTGACATCACAAAATCCCAGGAAATACTCGATAATGAAGCTTTCAGAGTCAAACTTAGCAGCTTTTACAACAATCTGAGCGACGCAGATGTGAGTAAAATCCAAATAAATTATTCCATCCGCTACTGGGTTGTTTCTGCGAAAAAGACTTCTAGTTTTCCTGTGATTTTCCAAAATCGGAAATTCAAGATATTAAACTTGCAGCCGCGTGAGGTACGCTAAAATCAGTTCAAATTACAGATTGCAGATATAATTTAATTTTAAATTTACAAATGCCCAGTTACCGTTACGGATTACCTATCTGGGCGAAATGCTCTAGCAGCAGTCGATGGACGAAGATGTAACCGCCGCCAACTTTTTGCAAAAAAATGCGATCGGTCCCCCAGTCAAGGAAACGAGCGTAGTTCCAAGGTATATACCCGTTCAAGTAGAGGACAAGGCGCAGAACGAAGTGCTTAATACAAGCTTCTCCTCCTCCTGCTACCATTCCAAAACATAATCCAAATGTTCCCCAAAAAAATACTGGCCAGTACAATATCTTAGCTGCAATTCCCAGCATCAGAAATCCAATCAAGCCGAAGACGATCGCATTCTTAACAGACTGCCAAATACCTTGATTGGGAACAGCGATCGTTTGGATAGAGGGAGAAGTCATCCCGCGAACTAGCCCAAAAATTGTGCCTATAATAGCGGCAAACACTACGCCGCGAATCAATGAATAAAACAGAAAATTCCTCATGTGAGGGGCAAAAATTTGCCAATGCAACGGGTTAAAGATCAGCTCGTAAGGTAGTTTGAGTATCAAGCCAAAAAGTAAGCCAAGCATCAACCCGCGAATTATATTCCTACTGCCGTTGTTCCATGACCACTTGAGACTTTCAACCGGATTAATCCGATTAACCTCTAAAATGGGTGCTAAAATCACAGGAATCAAAATCAGCCAAAAAATTACCCGTTTAATCGGCAATAACATCTGACCGATCAGTCCGCCCACTATTAGAAAAATCATCAAAAGTCCGAGAGAATATATCTGTTGTTGCAGTTTTGTTTTCAACCATTTGGGCTGCATTCGCTCGATTAAAAAGACCGTTTGAGAGTCTTGATACATACGTTTTGCCAGCCAAGTTAGCCAGCGCATCGATTGCTCTTGTGAATATTCAGAATTAGGACTGCGGCGATCGAACATTCTTTTAATATAATTATCAAACAAATGTTGGCGGCGTGCTGCCAAGTTTATACCGGGTAAGTCGGTAATTGACATTCCTCGGTAAGCGAGGGTAATGATACTCAAAATCAGAGGCGATCGCGCTAATTCTTGCAAAGTGATATCTGTTTGCAATGCTGTATTAACTGCTGCCAAATCCTCGCCAGCAGCCGCTAAATATTGATGGATTTGATCTAAATTTAGGGGTTGGATGAAGACAGCACCTTGAAAGTGCAGGCGAGTTGAAAGTGCTTCGTAATCTTTGATACGGCTGCAAACTACTATTTCTGTTTGTCCGTGTTCCTGGATGAATTGGTTGATAGCTTGAACGCACAAATCGCGCCGCTCATTACTTACTTCATCTAAACCATCCAACATCAGCAATAATTGCTCATCTTTCACCCAAGCTTGACCGATTTGCTTGGAAACTTGATATTTTGTATTGAGTTCTTGCACCAGCCAATTGGCCAATGAACTTATTTTGTCACGCTTAGCTAAGCCTTGCTTTTCAATCGTCCAAGATGATAGGTTAAACAGTACAGGTATGGGATGGTTGATGTCTCGATTGGCACGATTAATTAAGTCACGAGCAAGTTCCAAAAGTGTCGTTGTTTTGCCTCCACCTGGTTCGCCTAAAATTAGCAGCGATCGTCCTTCGCCCAGTTGGTCGAATTGGTTGATTACTTTGCTTTTTGGTGGTAAAATTTGTCTGGGGATATCTGGCGTTTCCCAGGCCATGCCCCAAGGACTTGCGATCGCATCAAGGCGTTTTTCCAAACCAAGTTCAATCAGCGCTTTGCCATGTAAAGAACTTTCCAGCACTCCTTTAATCCAGTAATTTTTGACTTTGTTGAGCAATATCTGGCGGTTGCGATAATCTTGTCTGTTTTCGGGAGGTTTCGTTTCTGAGTTACTTTGGTTAGTGCTAAGAAATGTTCGTGTTTCTGGCTCTGTCGCGTTACTCGTTTCTGCCTGAAATGATGGTACAATAGGAGAAGGTGTAATTGTTTTTGGTAATTGCGGTAACACCCGATCGACAGGGTGCAAAGCTAAGAGCATTTCTCTAGCATTGGAATAGCGTTCTTTGTGATGCGATCGCACTGCCCGCTGTAAAACTGCTGCTAAACTTGAACTAATATTGCGATCGCTACCACTAAAAATAGTTTCCCCTGTTTTAAGGTTAGCCTTTAAATCTTGGGGACGTTTCCCAGTTAGCAGATAGATAGCAGTCATCCCCAAACTGTAAATATCAGTGGCGTAGACAGGTTTGCCAGCCGCTTGCTCAGGGGGCATATAACCCATTGTACCAATCACAATAGAGGTAGTAACTTCTCCTAGAATATCCACCCCAGCATACATCGTTTCTTTCGCAATACCGAAATCAATTAAAACTGGTTTGCCATCCTTTTGTCGCAGAATGATATTGGCAGGTTTGATATCGCGATGGATGATACCTCTGTTGTGAATATAATCGAGAACTGGTAAAATATTTAATAGTATTTCCTTCAGTGCGCTTTCGCTCAGCACCCCATCCTCTTTTACCTTTTGATTTAGGGTAACGCCTTCAATCCACTCCTGAACTAAATAAAATTCTCCAGCTTCGGCAAAATAGGCGTACAACTTAGGGATTTGGGCGTGTCCCTCCCCCAGTTGCTCCAAAATGGCCGCTTCCCGCTGAAATCGCTCCTTAACCAGTTGGTAAACCTGCGGCTTGTTAGCGACGGGTTTGAGCTGCTTAATCACACAGAGACGACGAGAAGGCATATGGGAGTCTTCCGCCAGAAAGGTTTCGCCAAATCCACCTTTTCCTAGCGCCCGAATAATACGGTATCGGTTGTTCAGAAGCGCTGATGTCATTTATAGCGAGGGGCTAGGGGCTAGGGGCTAGGGGCTAGGGGAAGAAGAGTATAGAATCAAGGGCTTCGCTGTGAGCGCCGAAGTCCGAACGGTTTCAGGGATTAAGAACGTCCTAACTGCCTTGGCGGTTGCTATAATTTCAAAGTACCAACTTCTACTCTATCAGAATCATAGCTACAGAACTTACGCAATTGGCACATTAAACAGAGGTACGTTGTTGCGCTTTAGCGCTAAAGCGCAACAACGTACCTAAAACTCTAGTTTCGGCTGGTATTGACATATTTTTTCACCTTCATTCTCTTGATAGTTTAACCTATTGTTCTGACGCTGATAACCGTTGCACAAATTCTTGGTGTTCGTCTGTTTCCAATCCCTTCTGCAAGACAGACAGCACCTCAGCTAAATTTCCCTCTAGCAAAGCCGATATAGCCAACCACAAACCGGGGAAAATTTGACTGCAAATCACGCCATCTGCATTGGGTTCAAGATGTATATATTCACCTTCGCTCAACTTAAACCAATCGAGTTGTTTGTTGTAAACTCGCCACACTAGATATTCCTGTACTCCGTTGCGACGGTAAACTTTTAATTTGTCATGCAAATCGTAAGATGCGGTACTAGCTGCTATTTCTACAATCAATTCCGGTGCGCCCTCCACATAGTCATCATCGCTGATAACAGACTGTCCACCTACATCTATTCGCAAAAGTGCGTCTGGTTGTGGTTCGTTATCTTCATCGAGACGAACTGTGGCATTATCTAGTAAATTAACGCCAGGGGTAGCTATCCAGTAAGCTCCTAAGCAAGCCATAATTGCAGCGTGAGGTTGGCCATGTCTTTTAGCTCTTACTGCGGATGCCATATATACCACTCCTTCAATTAATTCTGCTTTTTTAATATGCGGCATAGCCTCGTAACGCCGTTCAAATTCAATGCGCCTTAGTCTGTCGCCATTTTCCAGGGGTGGGATCTCAATGACTGTATTGTTAATTTTTTGTGGGGAAAGAACTTTGGTCGCTACACTTTTTTCTGGTGTCATAGCTTACTCTCCGATGCTATAGCTTTTATTTTAGCACTTGAAATCCTGTCATACCGATGTGTATTTATCAGTTTCTTCAGGTACGTAGTTGGGCTTTAGCCCTCTTAAAGAGGGCTAAAGCCCAACTACATACCTAATATTAAAGTTACATCTGGGCAAAATGCTCGCGCAGCAAGTCGTGGATGAAGCGATAACGTCCGCCAATTCGTTGCAGAAAAAGTCGCTCTGATGAGTAATTGAGGAATTTGGCATAGTTCCAGGGAATATCGCCATGCTGCCAAAGAATGAGGCGCAGGCTGAAGTGTTGAATGCAAGCACCGCCAGCAAAAAATATGGCAAATAATAGTCCAATAATCAATCCAGTAATTATTGGCTCTATTGGCTCTATAATTAGTGGCTGCATTGGCTCTAATGGAGAAGTAATTGTAATTAAACCATTCTGCAATATTAGATTAAAAGTAATTCCAACAAATGAGCCAGTTATCACCGTAAAGAGTACAGCTTTATAAGCTGACTCCCAAATTCCTTGATTTGGCTGTTTACTATTTAAAATCTCAATATCCCTGTTAATAAAACCGCCAATTATTACTACAATTGGCATTACAAGAATACAGAAAAATATTCCCCAAATAAGTGTTCCAACTAGAACATATTTATTCAAATCTAGCACAAAAACTAAACTTAATATAGCAATAAATACAATTATTGTTATCAGGCAATTTTTTAGCAAATTTAAAGCTTTTTTCCAAGACCATTTTAATGTTTCAACAGGTTCTATTCGAGCGCTCGCTCCAAAAATAATATCAAAAATTAGCCCAAAAATTAGCCCCAGAGTAAGCCCCCAAATTAGCGCCACAATTAGCACCACAATTAGCCCAGAAATTAGGCGATAAATCCCCTTTTGATTACCCGAATACAACCAATTCGGCTGCATTTTCTCAATCAAAAACTCTGTCTGATTTTTATCTTTTAATTGTTTCGCCAACCAAACTAACCATTTACGAGTATCTGCTTCGTTTGGCTGCTGCCCTTGCGAGTAGTGAGGTTCAAATTCCCGTTTAATTTCGCGCGTAAACATTTGCTCAATATACTTATCAAACAAATAGCGCTGACGCTCATCGGGAGTATTGCACTTTTGCCAATCTGGAATCGAGATAGAACTGGATGCTAACGCCATGAGGTTGAGCAGTAGGGGTGACTTTGCCAACTCCAACAAATCGGGGGCTTTCTTGATACCAGGCAACAAGTTCAGACCGCCTACCGCACTAAAATACTTCTGCATTTGCGATTCTTCCAACGGTTGCAAACAAACCGCACCATTAAGCCGCAATGGACTTTTACAGTTTTCAAACTCTTTCAGCCGAGAGCAGACTACCAAATGCCGCGCCCTTGCGTCTGTTTCCAGAAACTCATTAATTTGTCGAAGACAACTTACTCGCCGCGTTTCTTCCTGTTCATCTAAACCATCTAAAAACGGTAATAGCTGATGCTCATCCAGCAAGATTTGGGCAATATCGGCGCGGACACCATATTTAGTTTTGAGTTCCGCCACCAACCATTCAGTCAGCGATTGGCTGTTATCTTTCCAGGAAAAAAGGTCAAGCAAAATGGGGATAGGTTCATTCTCGTTTTCTGTTGCTTCAGCGCACAAATCTTTCGCCAAATCGAGCAGCGTCGTGGTTTTGCCAGCACCAGGCTCTCCTAAAATCAGTAATTTGCCGTCTTTTCGCTTAAAAACATCAATAATTTTTTCAATTTTTTCGTCTGCGGGATGGACATTTTGCCCATTATCGGCTGTAGCAACTGTCGAAGTTGACATTCCCAAGAATTGCGACACCCATCGGCGCGGCAGTTCAGTTGACATTCGCAAGAATTGCGACACCCATTGGCGCGGCAGTTCAATCCAGTTAATCGGCTGTCGATTGTCTGGATTGACTGCGGGAAGCGGTTCTCCCCCCACATTATGAGGTAGCTCTTTCGCAGCCAAGTCAATCATTTTTTGATTGTGCAGCGAAACTTCTAGCCGTTGCGCCACCTCATCCCGGACAGCCTTAAGCAGTTGATTTCGAGGGGAAGGATTTTCGGTGTTCTGCTTGTAGCTGAGCAAGAGTATTGTTAGCAGCGAGTAGGCGTAGCCCAAGACTAGAAAATAGGTTTGGTAATCTGCTGAGGTACTGCCGCTTGCCCAGTTTACTATGGCTGCTATCAAGCCACACCCCGCACCCAGTCCCAGGATTAACCACTTGCGCCGGTATGAAATCCCTGGTTTACCCCATTCGTTAATCAGAAGACCCGCAATAATGGCAAGTAACCCATTCAGTAGCCATAGCGATAGTTGGGGGAGGTCAGGTGTTGGCATATTTGGAACTAACCCGGTGTAGATTACTGAAACGCCAGGGACAGGGGAGTATTACAGCGGTTTGCAGATGAATGAGGTTCAGGGCGAAGCATTGCGGGATGTGGGTTAATTTAAGACCGAAACGTTTATTCCGCAATGCTTCGCCCCTACAATTTGTACTTCACTCAGTTGCAAAGCGCTGTAATTGCTAATGTAGCAGGGTGATAAGTACCAGCGCTGAAGAATAGAATAGGATTTCTCGTCTGTATGAGGTTTGCACTAACCTGTTGAGGATCGATCGCTGATACACTTGTACCACCATGCCTAGTTGACCAGCGCCTATGCTTCATATCAAGCGCCTGGAACTCACTCACTTCAAGTCTTTTGGCGGCACTGTCCAGATTCCAGTGCTGTCGGGGTTTACTGTGGTCACTGGGCCGAACGGTTCGGGAAAGTCGAATATTCTGGATGCGCTACTGTTTTGTCTGGGACTTGCTAGTTCTAGGGGTATGCGTGCGGAACGTCTCCCGGATTTGGTTAACCAAAACCACATGAATCGCGGCACAGTTGAAGCTATTGTGACTGTTACGTTTGATTTGAGCGATGAAGCGGGGTTAGTTGCGGATGTTACAGGAGAGGGGAACCCCACCCCCAACCCCTCCCCGTCGAACAGGGAGGGGAGTGATATAGGGGAGGGGGATGGTCACCCCAACTCTGACCTGTCGAACAGGGAGGGGAGTGAGATAGGAGGGAACCCCACCCCCAACCCCTCCCCGTCGAACAGGGAGGGGAGTGAGATAGGGGAGGGGAACGCCGACTCTGACCTGTCGAACAGGGAGGGGAGTGATATAGGGGATGGGAACGCCGACTCTGACTCTGACCTGTCGAACAGGGAGGGGAGTGAGATAGGGGAGGGGAACGCCGACCACGACTCTGACCTGTCGAACAGGGAGGGGAGTGAGATAGGGGAACAAAATGGCGCGGGTGTTTCGCGTGTGGAAGCAGATGGACAGGGGAGTGAGGAACAGGAAAATCGAAAATCGAAGAGCCAAAATCGCAAATCGGCGGAGTGGAGTGTTACCCGCAAGCTGCGAGTGACTAAGCAAGGTAGTTATACCTCGAATTACTACATGAATGGCCAATCCTGCACGCTGACGGAACTCCACGAACAATTGGAGCGCTTGCGGGTTTATCCAGAAGGCTACAATGTGGTGCTGCAAGGCGATGTGACGAGTATTATTTCGATGAACTCGAAGGAACGCCGCGAGATTATTGATGAGTTGGCGGGGGTTGCAGCGTTCGATCGCAAAATTTCTCAGGCGAAGCAAACTCTGGAGTCGGTTAAGGAACGAGAAGATAGCTGTAGAATTGTCGAAAAGGAATTGGTCGCTCAGCGCGATCGTCTTTCTCAAGATCGTATTAAAGCAGAAAAATACCAAAAACTGCGCGGCGAACTCCAAGAAAAAGAGCAATGGGAAATCGTGCTGGGGTGGCGTTCTCTGCAACAACAAGAATGGCATCTCAGGGAACAGATAGAAGCAGGCGATCGCAATTCTACCGAACTCAGAGAACAGCTATCCAATCTTAACTTACAAATCGAGCAAACAAACGTCAACTTGGCAGATTTGAATGCTCGCGTCAAAGCTTTGGGAGAAGAAGAACTTTTAGCTTTGCAATCAGTTCTCGCTACCCAACAAGCGGAACAGCGTCAGCTACAACGCCAAGCTAGAGAACAAGAAACATCTGCACAAGAAACATCCCGGCGTCTGCACGAAACTGAGCAGGAAATCGAACAACATCAGCAAAGTTTAGAACAATTAACCCAGGAACAACAAACTCTGGAAAGGCAGATTGCTTCTTTAGTTACCACAAGGGATGAAGCGCAACATGATTTAAACCAAAGTCGGGAAAATGCGAGTGCGATCGCATCTGCCTCGGAAGCATGGGTACAGCAACAAACTGCCCTGACTCGCCAAATCGAAACTCTGCTGCAAACCATCGATCCTCAACGCACGGAACAAGCGCAACTGAGAGAACGCTATACCAACTTAGCTCGACAAATAGAGGAGCAAAATCAGCTTTTAGAATCTCTGGTACCGCAACTTGATACCAAACAATCTCGTGCGGTTGATTTTGAAATTCAATTGACAGAATCTTCTTTAACAGTTACATCATTAACTCAATCTCTATCCGCAGCAGAACAAGAACTGCAACTCCAACAAGAAACTCAAAAACGTTTGTTGCAAGAACAACGAGATAAACAACGTCAACTTGATAAACTGGAAGCTCAAGCACAAGCTCAACAAGAAGCTCAAGGTACTTACGCTATCCAAGTTATTCAACAATCTGGATTGCCGGGAGTTTGTGGATTAGTTGCCCAATTGGGTAGAGTTGAACCGCGCTATCAGCTAGCACTTGAAACTGCTGCTGGTGGACGGATGGGAAATCTCGTAGTTGAAGATGATGGGGTTGCTGCTGCTGGAATTCAACTGATCAAACAAAAACGCGCTGGAAGAGTAACTTTCTTACCGCTCAACAAAATTCAATCGCCACCATTCCATCAAGCAACTACGCTGCGATATGCGAATGGGTTTATTGATTATTGCGTTAATTTGATTGAATACGATTCGCGCTATCGAAATATTTTTGCTTATGTTTTGGGGGGAACAGTTGTTTTTGATAAAATAGATGATGCGCGTGTTTACCTGGGTCAATATCGGATTGTCACATTAGATGGGGAACTTTTGGAAACTAGCGGCGCTATGACTGGGGGGAGTAGCAGTCAACGTTCGACTCTGCATTTTGGGACGGGTGATGCTAGTGAATCTGGTGAAGTCAATAACTTGAGAAATAGACTGCAAGAAATTGAACTAATTTTAGAACGTTGTGGTGACGCAATACATTCTCTTTCTGTTAAGACAAAACAACTATCTCATCAATTGACGGAAGCACGTCAACAACGACGGGAACAAGAATTACATTTTGAACAATTGCAGAAAGAGATTAAGAGTTTAACTGCACAACAGGAACAGGCCCGATCGCTTCTATCTAAAAGTAGCCAAGAACTTGCCAACGCGCAAACTCGTTTGGAATCTCTGGATAGGGAGTTACCGACACAGGAAGCGCGGTTGGCTCAACTTCGGCAAGCTTTGGCAGAATTGGAACAATCCCAAACTCATAGCGAATGGCAACAAATCCAGGCGACTATCAAAGTTCAGGAAGTGGAATTGCGAGAAAGAGAACAAGCTTTTCGCAATACAGAACAAAGATTAAAGGATTTGCAAAATCAGCAGATGCGCTTGCAAGAGAAAATCCAGGACTGTAATCGACGGGTGGAAGAATACCAGGGTCAAAAATTAACCATCAGCGATCGCAAATCAACCATCAACGCTCAGCTATCTGCTATAAATGAACAGATAGCTCAAACTCAGGCATCAATGACTCAGGCAGAGGAGGCATTGGGAGAAGAGAAGAAAGAGCGCGATCGGACCGAAAATCATCTGCGTGAGTTACGCTTATCTCAACAACAACTGGAATGGGAACTGCAAAAACTCCAGGAAACCCAAGTAACTCGCCGAGAGGAACTGACAAACATCCAAACTCAGCGGCAAAGCAGACAGGCGGAATTACCCGAACCTTTGCCATCAGTACCCGAAAATGTGAATCTGGAAGAACTGCAAAAGGAAATGCGTACTCTCCAGAAACGCCTTCAGGCAATGGAACCCGTCAATATGCTAGCCTTGGAAGAATACGATCGCACCCAAAACCGCCTCCAAGAATTAACCCAGAAACTAACTACCCTGGAGCAAGAGCGCACCGAAATACTCTTGCGGATCGAAAACTTCACCACCTTGCGGTTCCGCGCCTTCAAAGAAGCCTTCGACGCCGTTAACCAAAACTTTCAAGCTATTTTTGCCGAATTTTCCGAAGGCGACGGCAGTTTGACCCTGGACAACCCGGAAGACCCCTTTGCTGGCGGTCTTAACCTCGTCGCACATCCCAAAGGCAAACCCGTGCAGCGCCTAGCATCCATGTCTGGCGGCGAAAAATCCATGACGGCGCTGAGCTTTATCTTTGCCTTGCAGCGCTACCGTCCCTCACCTTTCTACGCCTTTGATGAAGTTGATATGTTTTTAGATGGAGCAAACGTCGAGCGATTGGCTAGAATGATCGAACAACAGGCAAGCCAAGCACAGTTTATTGTCGTCAGTCACAAAGGGCCTATGATTAAATCAGCCCAGCGCGTGATTGGTGTTACCCAAGCGAGGGGAGCCTATACCCAAGTTCTGGGAATAAAATTACAATCCTAAAGATTGGCTCAATCAGGCAATTGGTAATCTGAATAATTAAGATAAGTATTGTGACAGGGTTCGAGGCCCAGATTCGGGACACATAATGACATCTGAACAAATTAGCCAACGCTCAGACATCTTAGGTACTCAGGTGATCACCCGCGACACAGGTAAGCGCCTTGGGGTGGTTAGTCAACTCTGGGTAGATATCGATCGGCGGGAAGTTGTAGCTCTCGGCCTGCGAGAGAGTATACTGTCGATGGGCAACGTGCCACGGCTTATGCTCCTGAGTCGCGTCCGTCAAGTCGGTGATGTTATCCTGGTTGATGACGATAGCGTCCTCGAAGATGATGTTGATGTTGAAATTTACAACACCCTGATCAACTGCGAAGTTATTACAGAAACTGGCGAAATGTTGGGTCGGGTGCGGGGCTTCAAGTTTGATAATGAAACTGGGAAAGTCTCCTCTCTCATTATTGCTTCTTTCGGCGTTCCCCAAATTCCCGATCGCATTGCCGGTTTTGAGACCATCAGCACCTACGAGCTTCCCATAGACGAAATTGTCAGCAGTGGCCCGAATCGTCTCATTGTATTTGAGGGAGCCGAAGAGAGACTGGTACAGCTCACCGTCGGTGTGATGGAGCGCTTAGGCATTGGCAAAGCCCCTTGGGAACGCGAAGAAGAGGAAGAATACGGCAGACCTACCACAATCAGACCGGAAAATCAACTACCTACCGGCGTTCCTCTGCAAAAAGCTGAGCCGATTCGGAGAGCCAAACCCTTAGCCCAAGAGACTTGGGATGAAGACCAGTGGGAAGAACCTGCACCTCGGCAACCCTTGCGTCAGGCACAACCTCAGCCCTTGCGTAAAATGGCACCGCCACCAGAATCAATTTACTACGATGAAGAAGATATAGAAGAAGAAGAAAACTGGAGCGACGCCGCCCAGACCCGGAACAATTACGCCAAGAGAGCGTATGCGGCACCAGAACCTCCACCACGCTATGACAACAAAAAGTATGAGGAGGAGTACGACGATGAAGAGGAGCAAGATGCCTGGGCTGATGACGAAGCGCCTAAGCCCTACAAAGCTCCCAAGGTGAATATACCGGAGAAGATTAAGGCTCCAGAATACGAAGAGGAAGATCGGTACTAAGTTTGTAGGGTGGGCAACGCCCACCTTACGATTTTTAATGAAACTGTTACTTAAAAACCGCTTTTAAGCTGTCGAGTATCTTTTAACTTTCTATCAAGCAAAATTTCCTCTGGTTTTCCCATTTCCGGGTCTTCCGTACTTAGTGTGCTAATTTATCTCAGCGAGCAAATTTCTATCAAGGTCCCCCGATGAGTTTGTCTGATTCGCGTGCGAGCAATTCATTGACGATCGTCCGGTCGTTTTGATAAATTTCAAATCGGATCGTGTCGGAGTCTGAATATCGGAAAGTTACAATATAGGTAAGATTCCGGTCTGGATCGGTGAATCGGTATTGCGGTCGGCTCGTCGTACCCATGACCTTGAAACCTGTTAGGTTAATTGTACTACCATCTTGCTGGTTTTTAACGTAGAGGATGTAATAAGCCGGTTCCCATGCCCAAAAAGAAGCCTGCCAATTCGAGTTAGAAAAGGTTCCCCGAATCGAAAACTTCCCTACGGTTATCGGACAGTTGTTCTCCTCGGCGTCAGTTCCATTGCTGGTATCTAAATAAGCTTGACACGGTTGGTCTGATTCGTCTGCCTCTGCTGCAAATGATAGAGATAAAGAAAACAAAGTGCAAACAGTTGCCAAGGCGATCGTTCTTAGTTTCATGATGATTTTTACCTCGATTCTTTATCATTTATACAACGATATTAACCGCTCAAAGTGAAAAATATCAGCCTGAGATTAAGCAATCAAGCCGAAGTCCAAAATTAACTAAGCCAGACAATAAATAAACCGCTCTTGTTTTACCGTAATGACTACTTCCCCAACGGAAATTTATTAAAATTTTAGCACAGTAATTCCAGAAGGAACTGATTTTACCGACTTGCTAGAGAGTTGGATATAATTGCGATCGCACTTCTTCTCTCCCTCTTCCTCTGGGCCTCTGCGGTTCAATAAAAAAAGAGCGATCGCACCACGAAAGAAAATGCGATCGCTTTTTTTTGGCAATGTCTATTTTCCAATTTAAAAAAAATCACTTGATTGTTGGATGCTACCAGATAGCCTGAAGCTAATTATGCAAACCTAGATTAAAGGAAATCTCCAATATGGACGATTTTACCCGTTGGGAAGAATACGCCCCTCAAGCCTACGAAGCTATCTGCCAAGCTGACGATGTAGCAGAAATTGCCCGCAACACTGGTTTACCAGAGTACCGCACCAGACGGATCAAAAACCACCTGTTCTACCGAGAACACCAGCTTGATGATAGAGTCAGTCGCTTCGACCCTGACCCAGATATTGCTGATGCTTGGGAACGGTTGCGCCGAGGCGACTATATTGCTGAGGATCTAGCTCTATTAGAGCATGAATACTTTGAATCGCGATTTGAGGGCATCTTTCGTACCGACTACCGTACTGCACACGAAGCAACAATACGTTCAGGTCGCATCTGGAACCCACCGTCACCACCTCTGGCATAGTGGAACTGATAGGCTAGTAGCAGTCTGTCAAAAATCCACTATCAGAAAAAAGGAAAATAGGTATGGCTTTTTATGTGTTGCTTTGGAAAGAAAAGGAAGACGATACGAGCGTCGTCTATTGTTTTGGCCCCCACGAAAAGCTATTTGGCAAACTGTGGTTAGATAAAACTAATGGCGTAGTTAAAGAAATCGAGCCTGTTCCCACTAATAACTCAGATGCTTTATTTCCCAGGGCAGCAGTCAAAATTCGCCAGCATTGGAAACAGGGAAATTTTCCCGAAAAAACTTGTTGGGCATCGTGAGTTAAGGTTTGGGTAAAGATAATGAAACTCCGCCAAAAGTTTGATGAACTGGCAATGCTGGAATTGTTCTATGCCGAACCAGTAATTGCTATTCCCGCTGATGGATACTGGTGTTATGAAGTAACCGACGCTTCAGGCATCAAACTACGCTTTGGCATGGATGCGATTCAAGAATCAGTTCAAATTAACCTAAAACTTTCCGATGTCTCTATTCTTAACTTCACGTTTGAGATGGTTGAAGATATTGAAATTATCGATCCTGAGAAGGGAAAGTTTGCTTTTGAAGTAGCAGCCAAGAATCAAGAAGTTAAAACAAGGGTACAAGTGGAACTCAGACCGCACATTAGAATCGAGGGAGCTACTTTGAGAAGCAGCTACTAAGCGCTCTCTTCCCCTCCTCTCCCCTCTTCCTTCGCGTCCTTCGCGCCTATGCGCGAACGTGGTTCGATTCTCCAAAAGCGATCGCACTTTTCCAAACCATCTCAACTAACTCACCCTACTCAACAGAGACACAATATACTGATTCAAACTGACATTTTCCTGTTCAGCCTGTTCAACCAAACGACGATGTAGAGATTTAGGCATCCGCACAAGCAGCTTACCACTGTAGCTTTCTTCAGTGCTGGGTAAAGGAATATCGTCTCCCGATTCATAAGCAGTTTCAATCCACAACTCCCGCGCCTCATTGATATTTGCGATCGTCTCATCCAGAGTTTCACCTTGAGTTAGACATCCAGGCAAATCTTTAATCTGTGCCACATATCCCTCCTCTGGATCGGGGTAAAGTGTTACTGGATATTGAAGATTTAAATAATATTCCAGTGGCGGTTTTTCAATCTGCTTATTCTTCTGATTCAGCGTCTTCATCGTTCCATTCTTCCAATTTCAATAGCTCAACGATTTGCTGGACGTAAACTCCCTTAACTTTCTGTCCGCCTTTTTTGGGTACAGTAATCTTTCTACCTTGCGAATCTCTAAAACTGTGATGGCTACCCTTAGACCTTTTTTCTTCAAAGCCAAAAGCTGACAAAATATATAGCACATCCTCAAATCGCACTTCTGGTGGTTGATTGAGGAATTGCTCTACTAATTTTTTTAATTTACCCATGAGGCAAGAGTAATCATCAGTAGTATTATAGCAAAGCAAAATAAGAATATGCAAGATAACCTAATTACTATATTGCTCAATGCCTTAGCAGAGCAAATTTCCATCGAAAATGCTGGTTATCTGGCACTTCGCGAACTTTGTCATAGAGGTAACGTACCAATTGAATTACTGCTTTTAGCTCACTCGCTAGCGCAATGGGTATCTTGTGCCACAATTGACGAGCTAGATGGTTCTTTCCTAGAGCGTGCAAGGGAATTAGCCCCTGATAATCTGCGAGTGCTTTACGCTGTGCTGGAAAAACAGCCTAATATTGAAGGCGATCGCAACCAAAGAGCTTTTGAGCATAAAATTATAGATCGCATTTTGAAGTTATATCCCGCAGATCCAATTGCCACAGAAGCTAGAGCAATTCTGGCAAATAGCCATGAAAGTCTGCCACTAGATTTTATTAACCGTTTGCCAAATCCCTTAGAGGATGTTGATTTCACCCAGTTGATAGAGGCATTGCGTTAAAGCGATCGCACTTTTCCAAAATACCAAAAATGCGATCGCTTCCGACTCTCCTTTTCCTTCGCCTGTCTACGGAAATTGAACGACGAGAGCCAATCCTAACAAAACTGCTTCTAGCTTCGTGTCTTCAATCACTCCTATTTTATTAGTAAAACGCTCTAGAGAAACAGAGCGCGTTTGCAAAGGGTTTGCCGCCGAAACTTTTGTTAACCCGTTTTCTGGAGATGGCTCAATCTTCACTATCCAAGCAAAATTTACCAGAGATGCTTTCCAAGCGGTAATTGGAACCACCAAACGTAATTTCAACCCTTCTAATCCGTCGGCACTTATGACGATCGCAGGACGGATTTTCTGAATTTCATCGCCTCTAGTTGGATCGAATTGCACCCGCCAAATCTCACCCCGCTTAGGTTCACTACTCATCATCCCAGTTGTCATCTTCTATATATTCCTCTACCCACTCCATCTCCTCAGAACCAGGCAAAAAACAGTCCTTTGCTTCCTCAACTTGCTGTGCTAATATAGTATTGCGTTCTGCTACTGGCAGATGAAGTAAAGCACGCAAAGCAATGGTTTGGTATCCGGCTGGATGAGCAGCATTTGCGATCGCCTTCAGCGCTTCTATCCTTTGCCATTGATTATTAATCTGCTGCGCTGTCACTAAGGCATCGGCGAATTCTCCCACTTTTACTTGAGCTAGTGTCATATTTTTTAGCGCTGTCGATGAATCAGGTGACTGTTCTATTTGAGGGGAAGAAATTAATCCTTTATTTTCCATCATGGACAACAAACTCCCGCTACTTACGCGCTAGTTGATAAATGCTATTAAATTATATACTAATTTACTAACGATCGCACTTCCTCTCCCCCTCCTCTTCACATACCAGAAACCCGGTTTCTTGAAGAAACCCGGTTTCTCTGCGGTTCAATTATAATCTAATTTAACAACGACGCAAACGAGTCAACAACAAAACAATCTCATCAACTGATGGACGCATCATTTTAGCAGGCAAATCGGATTGATTCAGAATAATACTAAAAACCACTGTTTCATAATTAGGAGAATCAACATATCCAGACAGGGAATTAACCCCACTTACCGTTCCAGTTTTAGCTTGCACAATACCTTGAGCAGTTGTATTTTTAAAGCGATTTTTGAGAGTACCGCTGACACCAGCCACAGGTAAAGAAGCGCGGAAAATATCAGCTTCTGGTGATTGTGCCATTCCCTTAAGCAACTGCACCAACGCTTCTGGACTAACTAAGTTGTGACGAGATAATCCCGAACCATCTTCGATCGCATAACTTTGCGGATCGATTCCCAGATCGGTTAAAGTTGATTTGATCGCAGCCAACCCCATTTCAGCCGTATTCAGACTCTTAGTTTCCGATTGCTTTTTAACAACCCCAATGGTTCGCAGCAAAGCTTCCGCATAAAGATTATTACTTGGCTGATTGGTATCTATTAAAAGTTGCGATAACGGTGGAGATTCGACAGATGCTAACTCTTGTTCATTGCTACTTTTATTGCCAGATGCAACCTTTGCCTGCGCGACACTAATCCCTTCGGATTTTAAAGCTTCTTGAAAGTGTCGCAAAAAGTGTTCGGCTGGATCGCGAACTGCTACATCAAAGTCTTCTGGTTCGGAATCAACACTCAACTCACCTCGGATTTGTAAAACCGGCTTTCCTAAAACACCAACTACTTCTACCGAACTTTTTGACTTAGCTTTACTTGTAACTGAATAATTTTCTACCTGCCATTGCAGCTTGGCAAATGGATCTTGCCAACGAAATTTTAGCGGTTGACCTAATGCTTGAGGTAATAATGTTAGCGCCAAGGCATTTTGATTCAAAATCAAACTATTGACAGGTGCGCCATAATCTGATTGCACATCTTCCCATTCCCAATTAGCATTAAGTATCGGCCCCTGAAAATAATCATCCTGCACAATCAGTTGCTGTACTTGGCTGATTCCCTGACGCTTCAGTTGTTGTGCCAAATCTTTAAGTTGAACATCTGTTAAACTGGGATCTCCCCGTCCGACGACCCGCAAAACCCCATTGTTGCCATAAATGGATGTGCGAATTCGGTATTGGGAACCCAGCAGACGCAAAGCTGCGGCGGTTGTCAATAGCTTGGTGTTGGATGCGGGGATAAAATATTGTTGCGCTTCGCGACTGTAGAGAGTTTGGGAAGAAGATAGCGTTTGAATGAGAATACCCCAACGATAGCGGCGGAATTGAGGACGATTTGCGATCGCATCAATGGCTTCCGGCAACTGCGCTGAGCAAATATTCTTAGCAGAATCCACTTGTTTGCCAGCTAAGTCTGACGCCAAGACTTCTGGACTGGCAAGTGTCGGCGACTGCGCCTTTGCACTCAGTTCTCTTCCCCATACCTGGCAACCCAGAACAAGCACCAGTAGACTAATTGGCTTACCAACATCTGCCAAATTTTGAAAATTTATAGGCATTTTCAGATACTGCGGGTAACCCGCATCAGTTCATCCCTTAGTGGATGTTTGAAAAGTTGCTGGCGATACACCAACCCTTTGGAGATCCCCCTAAATCCCCCTTGAAAAAGGGGACTTTGAGGCTCTTGTCCCCCCCTTTTTTAAGGGGGGCTAGGGGGGATCGTCTGATACTTCTCAAACATCCTCTTAGAACAAAAAGCATACACTACATAAAGTTCTATCCTATGATGGATGTCCCCGGATATCCTGAGTTCCTAAAATAGTCTAATTGAAAAAACTAATAAAAAATTACTTGTGACTCTACTTTTTGTATGAAAACGGGCAATCGAGAAAGTGACAAACGCGCAACACCCCCAGGAACCAAGCGTCGCGGCGGCGGTGTAAACAGCTTTTTGGCCGGTGTGGCGACTGTGCTAGCTCTCCTAGCTTTGGGAGTTGGAGGTTTTTTGCTTTATCGAGGGATGCAATCTGGGCAGGTGAGAAACCCTCTCAATCCTCAAACTAACAGAAACAGCACTCCAGTTGCTCCATCCACTCAAACACCTGTTTCGCCATCTCCAGAACCTAGCGTCGCTATTCCACAAAACCCTTATGTACAGCTTGCTTTAGGAAATAAAGCGCGAGTAGAGTTACTCTCGGTGACGCGAATTCCAGGAAAGCCTGATGAAGTGAATGTGCAGATGCGCGTTAATCGGCTTACAGATGCGTTTGCAGGAAGTGAGATCGTTAATGTCGGCGCTACAACTGCCCGCAATCCCATCACCAATGAAACCTACCAAGCTGTCGATTCTGTCAAGCGATCGTCCGGGCCAATTTTTCTGTTTAATATGGGCAAGGAACAACCTGTCGATGGCTATGTCGTGTTAAAGGTGCCAGAAGGTGTCAACACAATTGATATTTTAGTCAAAGACACGGGTGCGTTTAGAAATGTGCTGATTTCCAATGCAAGTCTAATCCCTGGTGTAGAAAGCAGTTCCACAGCGAGTCCATCTAGCACACCGCAAATCATCCCCACACCGAGCGCGACTCCAACTGATAGAACTAACAATTCCTCTGTGAGTCCATCTACTAAAACCCCCGCACCCCAGGCAGCAACTCCATCTCCCAGTACCGCTGCACCTGCACCCACAACCATTGTGGAATTTCAACCGGGTGCGTTTCAACAATTAGCATTCGGTACAAAGGCGCAAGTAGAATTGCTTTCGGCTAAGCGAATTCAAGATCCGCAAACTGGTAATAGCGATGTGGTAAATGTGCAGATGCGAATTCGCCGTCTTGGAGATAAGGTAGCGGCAACTAACATCATAGGCGTTGGCGAGACAACCGCCCGAAATCCCGTCACAAGCGAAACATATAAAGCGGTTAATCCCCGCGATCGATCGACTGGTTCTATATCTTTATATGATATTCGCCCCAATGCCTCGGTAGATGCTTATGTCTGGCTAAGGGTGCCGCCAGGAGTGCATACTTTGGATATCTTTATTCCCGAAACTGGGGCGTTTCAGCAGGTGCCTATCTCTAATTAGGGCGTTTTTTCTCGATCGCTTGGGCATACCATCGCTGCGATCGCTTATATAGCTAGGGGCTAGGGGCTAGGGGCTAGGGGCTAGGGGCTAGGGAAGAGGGAAGAGGGAAGAGGGAAAAGGTTACTCCGTAAGGGATTTGGATAAGAAGTAAGAGTTGGAGTTGCCCTAACCGACGAGAGCGATCGCTTATAAATCTCATTAAAGAACAGAATAATGGCAAAACCCGTCCCTACGAACGCCCTATCAAAGAACTGATTTCAGTGTACCTCACGCGGCTGCAAGCCACTGTAATCTGAGCGAGGGCGAATTTTGCCATTTTTCACTACCCAGATTTTGGCTTTGGTTTTGCTCTTGGGAGGTTGTTTCATATCATGTTTCCACTGCAAATTCTTCTGGATCGATTCCCCAATTTACCCAGCGAACTGCTTCACGCGCTGAGTTAATGTCTGGTGGTACTCGCAAAACGTGAATGAATCTAGTACTAGGGCAAGTCATTTTTAACAAATAAATTGGCTCGACATCGACCTCATTATCGATTTTTAATAAAGTATATTCTCGCCAAGTATCTAACTCAGTCGCTTGTAATTCCTGGCAAATGCGATCGTAACCAATTTTTTGGATCAGCAATCGCCTCAATTCAGCGTTGTCTTCTTCCAAGAGCCATTTTGCCTGCCATTGGTGCTGGTGCGAAAAATATTTTTTGGGCAAATTCACATCGTAGACAAACGCAGACTCTAGATTGCTAAGCGATCGCAATGGACTCAGGTCTGTTATTTGATTGTTGTAGAGCTCCAGGGAAGTCAGGTTGGTAAGGGTAGAGAGTTCACTCAGGTCTGTTATTTGATTAGAGGAGAGACGCAGGGAAGTCAGGTTGGTAAGGGTAGAGAGTTCACTCAGGTCTGTTATTTGATTAGAGGAGAGACACAGGGAAGTCAGGTTGGTAAGGGTAGAGATTCCACTCAGGTCTGTGATTTGATTGTTGTTGAGAATCAGGGAAGTCAGGTTGGTAAGGGTAGAGAGTCCACTCAGGTCTTTTATTTGATTAGAGCAGAGATACAGGGAAGTCAGTTCGGTTAGGGTAGAGAGTCCACTCAGGTCTTTTATTTGAAGATTAGCGGAGAGATTCAGGGATGTCAGTTCGGTTAGGGTAAAGAGTCCACTCAGGTCTGTTATTTGATTGGTGTCGAGAGACAGGGAAGTCAGGTTGGTAAGGGTAGAGAGTCCACTCAGGTCTGTGATTTGATTGTTTTCGAGATTCAGGCCAGTCAGGTTGGTAAGGGTAGAGAGTTCACTCAGGTCTGTGATTTGATTGTTCAAGAGATACAGGTATGACAGGTTGGTAAGGGTAGAGAGTCCACTCAGGTCTGTGATTTGATTACCGGAGAGAGACAGGTGTGACAGGTTGGTAAGGGTAGAGAGTCCACTCAGGTCTGTGATTTGATTGATGACGAGATCCAGGGAAGTCAGGTTGGTAAGGGTAGAGAGTCCACTCAGGTCTGTGATTTGATTAAAGTCGAGATCCAGGGAAGTCAGGTTGGTAAGGGTAGAGAGTTCACTCAGGTCTGTGATTTGATTGTTCCTGAGATTCAGGGATGTCAGGTTGGTAAGGGTAGAGAGTTCACTCAGGTCTGTGATTTGATTAGCGGAGAGATTCAGGTATGTCAGGTTGGTAAGGGTAGAGAGTCCACTCAGGTCTGTTATTGGATTGTTGTAGAGATACAGGGAAGTCAGGTTGGTAAGGGTAGAGAGTCCACTCAGGTCTGTGATTTGATTGTTGTTGAGATGCAGGTCTGTCAGGTTGGTAAGGGTAGAGAGTCCACTCAGGTCTGTGATTTGATTAGTGGAGAGATCCAGGTATGTCAGGTTGGTAAGTATCCGATCGGCTTCATTGCAGTCAGAAGTACTAGCATACTCTAACAGCACCTCAACCGTGTGCCTCGCCTCTTTTGAAAGACTATCTTTGTGCAAACACCAGTCGGCAAAGCTGCTGAATTTCGGAGCTTGGTTTGGCTGTAGTTCGGACATAAGGCAAAAATCTCCTGTTTTTTCATCTGGACTGGTTCAGAGCCCCTAGCTATACTTTATTCCAGGTTCAAGTGGTAACTATAAACTGAGGCTTTGCGTTTCAATTTTCTACCACCCAGTTACGACCCGATTCAATTGATTCTCCTGGGAAAAAAGTAGCATCTAGAACTTGCTCAATGGAGTAAGGACACTCAGCCGGAAAATCTTCGTCAGTGAGGGATGTCTCGCGTGCAGCTAGATCGATCCCATCTTCATAAGCTTTTTGCAACGCTTCTGGAAGATAGGGTTTCAAGCTGGGATTTTCATCCAAGTGTTGAAGAATTCTGCGACGTTGTTCCCGCAATGTGAAAAACCAGCTTTTAGATCGTTTGTTGGGTTGAAATTGCCATTTGAGCAAATGACCGAGTAGAACACCCAATCGATTTCTTAATTCCTGACGTACTTGCTTTCCCAAAGATTCTATTTCCTCAACCAAATTGACAATATCCAGAGATTCCCATCCTCCTGCTTGCAGCAGTTTTGCTTGTTCCTGCGTCCAAGCATAGAAATCTTTGTCGTAGAGATTGGAGGTTGTCTGTGAGGATGCGATCGGTTTTGTATCCATGACTCAATTCCACGTCACAATAACTATTAGACCTCTCCATAAATTAAAGGTGCGTTACCTGTAACCCTCGTAGAGACGTTGCATGCAACGTCTCTACTTTTTTGGAGAGGTCTATTGTAAGTATGGCAGTCGCAGATGCGATAATTTCACCCCCTTGGTAGTTGGGGGTGCGGGATGCGGGTTTAAAGTATTAATCGGAGCGCTTAACTGAGCATCACTCAACTATAAGTATTTGCCTACACCTTATATGGCTTGGCGAATGTTGCAGTGCAGAAATTTACTGTTAATATTTTGATTTGTCAGCTTTTCAAACACTGTGTAATAGTTTGGCTCAATTGGAATTGTAATGGCAAATTCTGTCCCCTTTCCAGGCGTAGAAATACACTCCAAACTCCCATAGTGTTTTTCCACTATAATTTGCCTGCTGATCGACAATCCAATTCCCGTACCTTTTCCAGGTGGTTTCGTGGTAAAGAAGGGGTTAAATACGCGACGGCTTACATCCGAATTCATTCCCAACCCGTTATCTGCGATCCGAATCGCCACTTGGTTGTTACCTATGACTTCAGTGCGAATGCGAATTTGGCTGGGATTGAGTTTGATTTGTTCTAATGTCCTCTCTTTGTTATATTCATCTATAGCATCGATCGCATTAGCCAATATATTCATAAAAACCTGATTCAGTTCGCCGCCGTAACACTCGACTTGTGGCAGATTGGGGCAATACTCCTTAATGACTTCAATGGAAGGACGATCGTGCTTGAATTTTAGCCGATTGTGCAAAATCATCAAAGTACTATCAATGCCCTCGTGGATGTTATTCAGCTTCATTTCTGAGTCATCCTGGTGGGAGAATCGTCGCAAAGATAGGACAATCTCGCGGATGCGATCGGCCCCTACTTGCATCGAAATCAGTATTTTCGGCAAGTCTTCCATGAGAAATTCTAAGTCGATTTCCTCTACTTCCTCAACAATTTTTTGTTCGGGATTAGGATATGTCCGCCGATAAAGGTTAAGAATATTCAGCAAATCCGAGATGTAGTCGCCAACGTGCGAGAGATTCCCGTAAATAAAGTTAACAGGATTATTGATTTCGTGGGCAACACCAGCCACCAATTGCCCCAGCGCGGACATTTTTTCGCTTTGAATCAGTTGGGTTTGGGTTTGTTGGAGTTCCAAGAGCGATCGCTGCAATGTCTCCTCAGCTTGCTGTCTCTCATTTATCTCCTCTGTCAGCCGCTGATTGGCGCACGTCAATTCAGCAGTCCGTTCCTCAACTCGTCTTTCTAATTCCAATGCCAGCTTTTCCCGCTCAGCTATTTCCTGTTGCAGAAGCTCATTTTGACTGTGGAGTTTCTTAGTGAGCTTTCGGATACTCAGGTGGGTTCTAACGCGGGCTAAAACCTCGTCTTGCTGAAACGGTTTGGTGATGTAATCGACTGCACCCGCATTAAAACCTTTGACTTTATTCTCCGTGTCGGCTAACGCCGTCATAAAAATTACCGGGATATCTTTTGTTGCCTCCGAAGCTTTCAAACGTTGGCAAGTTTCAAACCCGTCCATCCCAGGCATAATCACATCCAGCAAGATCAGATCTGGCAGGGAATATTCCGCCTTATTGATAGCGCTTTGTCCATTGCGAGCCACCAATACTTTGAATCCAGATTCTGTTAAAAAATTAAACAGCACCTGCACGTTATTTTGGTTGTCATCTACAACTAAAATAGACCCTTGTTCTGAATATTCACCGCTCATTATTCCATCTCCTTATATTGTTGCACTAGCTCCAGAATTTTTTCTTCTTCAAAATCCTTTGCTAGTTGACTCAAACGATTTGCAAAAGGCACATATTGAGGAGCTAACTGCTGGAGTTGATCGGCTCGCTCCTGAATGCCTCCCATGTCACCACTCATAGCCAGATCGAAAAGGATCGTCAGTTCTTCGCCTGGGGGAGGAATAATTTCTTCCTCTTGGATTTGGCAATCGGTAGTCTGGACTGAGGAATCAGTAGAGGTAACTTCTGATTCTTCATAAATCCATTCCAAACCTAAATAATGACTCAGACTTTCTAAAAGTTCTCCTGCTCGGATTGGCTTGGGAAGAAAATCATTACACCCAGCGTCTAAGCTCCCCTGCTGCTCAGTGGATAAAACGCTAGCCGAAGTCGCAATCACTATTACATCTTTAAGTTCTGGCAATTTGCGAATTCTTCGCGTAGCTTCAAAACCATCCATCATAGGCATTACCAAGTCAATTAATATACAATCTGGGTTAAATGACGGTGCTTTATTCAGACAGTCTTGACCATCGGTTGCCTCAATAATTTCAAATCCAATTGGAGCTAGCAGATTAACTAGAACAGAGCGATTTTCCCATTTGTCGTCCACCACCATAATTCTTCTATTATACCCAGCATAACCCCTAACGATCTTTTCGGATTTCTTTTGATGCGCCCCCCATTCTTTTACTTCGGCCAAGTCTAGCTCAAACCAGAAAATACTTCCTTTAGCTACAGCGCTTTCTGCTTTCAGTTCGCCACCCATCATCTCAACTAATTGGCGGCTAATTGCTAGCCCCAATCCGGTTCCTTCTGACTGACGAACTGTGTCGCCCACCTGCTCGAATGGCAAAAATATTTTTGACAATTGTTCTGATGCAATGCCAATGCCGGTGTCTTCTACTTGAAAGCGAATTTTCCGATTTTGGATTTGGCGCGAAGTGGGCGTCTTGGCGGTTCCCGTCACGATGCCAACCGTTGCACCAGAGGATTTTGGATTTTGGATTTTGGAATCTCTGCCGATCTCCTGCGACTCTCCCTGATTTTCTATTAGCCGCACTTTCAAAGTAACGCCACCTGTTTCGGTGAATTTGACGGCATTACCGAGCAAGTTAATCAAAATTTGCCGCAACCTTTTCTCGTCTGCCTGGATGCCGATAGGCAGTTTAGTCATCGGTTCGTAAATCAAGGAAATTCTCTTTTGTTCGGCACGAATGCGGCAGACTTCGGCAATGCCTTGCAGAAATTCCGAAAAATGAAACTCGACGGGGTGCAGTTCCATTTTACCCGCTTCGATTTTGGAGAGGTCTAAAATATCGTTGATTAAAGTTAGCAGATGTTCGCCGCACTGGTTAATGATATTAACTCCAACGTTTTGCTGGCTGGTCAAATTTTTGTCTCGTTTGAAGATTTGAGCGTAACCCAAAATGCCGTTAAGCGGTGTTCTCAATTCGTGGCTCATGTTGGCGAGGAATTGACTCTTGGCACGGTTGGCTGCTTCGGCGACTTGTTCGGCTCGCTGGCGTTCTTTTATTTCCACTTCCAGACGCGCATTTTTTTCTTTTAACTGTTGGGTTCGCTCTTCTACTTTGACTTCCAGGGTGTGATAGAGTTGGGCATTTTCTAGAGCGATCGCAGCCTGAGATGATAGCAGTCGCAACACTTCCACCCGTTTCGGCGTAAAAGCACCTGCAATCAGATTGTTTTCTAGGTAAAGAATGGCAGTGAGTTTGCCTTGATAAAGGATGGGCGCACACAGGAGAGACTTTATTTTGCGTTGGGTGATATAGGGATCGGTGTTAAAAGTTACATCCTGGCTGGCATCATTTAAAACCAGATCTTTTTTAGTTCGGGCGACATAATTAAAGACTGATATAGGTAGCTGCTGGCTGCTTGAAACTGGTAGAGATTGCAGCACTTGCACGTCATCTTTATTCCCTGCTGCTTCGATGACGAATTGACCGTTTTTTGGCAAGATGAGCGAACCAGTTTGAGCGCCAGCATTTTCGATCAAAATTTTCATTAACTTGTCGAACAAGTTAGCGAGAACAATTTCGCTGGTAATGGCTTGGCTTGCTTTCAGCACTGTTGCTAAGTCCAAAATTTCTGCCTGACTTCCCGTGGTAGTTAAAGAAACAATTGTTGCAGCGCGATCGAGGGTAGTTTCTGTGACGGGCGATCGGGAAATTAATTGCGGGTATTTTTCTTCTAAATGTTTGACTTTAGCAATAGCCCCCCAGCGAATATAAGCATAGTAGGCATTTGTCATGTAAGTCTGGGCAATGCTTTGTTTGCCCCATGACAGATAGAATTTCGCAGCGAGTTCGTGAGCAAGTGCTTCTTCGTTGATATACTCGTTTTCTTTAGCGAGGGCGATCGCGCGATCGTACATCTCGATCGCTTCTACTTTTTCCCCTAAAACCCGATGCCGTTCTGCCTCTACTAAATAGAACTTGTGCAAAAAATTCATCGGGGCATGATGCGCCCATTTCTGCATTTTTTCTTGATTATCTCGGACGCGATCGAGGAGGGCGTTTTTCTCTGACTCTGTGCTGTCGGCATACACCGCTAGCCGTACTAAAGAATCGTAAAAATGGAATAGAGGAATAAAGGGCGACGCTACCACCACGTTTAAATACTGCTCTGTTATGACAGTATTTTCAATCGCTTCTGAGTAATTTTCAAACCAGTAACTAAGTAAAAGTTTGTTCCAATATATGTAGTAAAGTCCCGTTTTGTCATTTGCTTGCTGGAGCAGTGGCAACATGATCTGCTCATCGCAGGCTTCACCCTGGAGACAGCAGTGATTTTCACTTTTTCCCAGCAGATTTAAGATTACCTGCCGATAGATTTCTAGATAATTAAGCGCTGTTTTTTGCTTGAGTTTATGAATAGCATCTCTGTTGATTGCCATCTCTCTTTCAAGGACAGTCAGTTCTTTGCCGCTAAAGTAAGCGAACATGGAGGACAGGAATAGACCATAGCCTGCATATTCTAAATCTCCTGTTTCCATTCCGATAGAGTAAGTTGACACCAAAGGCTCTAAGGTTTCTCTCAGATGCTCTTTCCAATGTCGGATAAATAGATTTACTATGAAGACTGTCTTGGCTTTAATTTCTTGAGCATTTAACTTTGACAATAGACTTAAAGCTAATTGACCAAACTGATAACCTGAATCAATATCTCCCACAATGCCACAAAGAATCAGACCATAATTGGCATAAGCAAATGGAGAAACGGAAGCATTACCATATTGGATGGATAAAGGTACTTGTTTGCACACTGTCAAGGGTACCAGTTCTGGAGCAGCACCAAGGTATGCAGGAGTAAAGATACTTGATAAAAGTCTCATGGCTGCTAATTTATAAGGCTCAGTCATTTGAGGCAGGTCAATTAAATCCTCAATTCGCAAGCCATTCAAAATTGCCGCAGTTTCCCCTAGTGCTTGCCCAATATCTGACGGGTTCGGCTGAGGGGGAAACTCTACTCCCAATAGCTTTAAAACTTGTAGCCCCGTACTAACCGCTTCTAGCAGCCTGTTCTGCGATATGTAAGCTTGAATCTGGACTTCATACACTTTCACTTTGTCCAGCAACATTTTGGCGCAGTTTTGGACTATCTCACCGAATCTCTCCATTGCTTCAAAATCACCGTTCAGATATGCCGCTTCTGCTGCTTCTGAGTGTAGTGCTAATGTCAGTTCATATTGACTGTCCCAACTATCAGATGCTAACAGTCCCAAACCAACTTGCAAATATTTGACGGCGGAATCGTGCGCTGTGGCTGCTTTCGCTTTCTGTCCGGCTATGAGATTAAGTTGAGCTAGTTCGTATTTTTTGGCTTCAGATGTGAGTAAGTCAGTACCGTAATTGAGTTGGTTAACGAGAGCAAAAATATTTTCTTTGCGTTCTTCAGGCGTTGTGGAGTGCAGCAGTAATTGACCAATTTTCAGGTGCGTTGCTTTCTTATCCTCATCGGGAATCAGAGAATAAGCGGCTTGCTGCACTCGGTCATGCAAAAACTTGTAGTCAACCTTGACATCCGTTAAGGTAAACCCGCCCGATTCTTCCTGACTAAATACCAGCGGAATTTTGTAGTCATTGCTCAAAGGTAAAATCAACCCAGCCTGAAGCGACGACCACAGATGTGCAGCAGTGACTAAGGAAGATTCCTCATTTACAACGCTTAAAATTTCTAAGTTAAAAGTGTTGCCAATACAAGCTGCTAGTTTTAATACTTTCTGCGTATCGGAGGGCAGTTTGCGAATATTTCTAGCAATCAGATCGACAACGTTATAATCGGTAATTCCGATCGCTTGGATTTGCTTGATGTTCCACTGCCACTCGCCTGAGTGCAAGTGATAAACCAGCAAATCTTCAAGGGTTAGGGTTTTGAGCAGTTGAGTTAAGAAGAAGGGATTGCCCTGCGTTTTGTTAAAAAGTAGGTCAGATAGCGGCTTTGATCGAACAGATTCATTTAAAGTATCGGCGATTAATTGTTCGACATGAACGAGTTCTAATGGGCCGAGTACGATATGATTCACCGTCGCACCCATTTGGCAAATCTTGCCAATAGTTTGAATTGTCGGATGGGTCGGAAAAACTTCGTTATCTCGATACGCGCCAATTAGCAATAAATATTCGCTTTCGGTATCAGTCATCAGCATTTCGATCAATTTCAGCGATGCCGAATCTGCCCACTGCAAGTCATCTAAAAATACAACTAGCGGGTGTTCTTTAGTTGTAAATACGCTAATAAATTGTTTGAATACCCGACTGAAGCGGTTTTGCGATTCAGTTGCCCCCAATTCGGGGACGGGTGGCTGTTTGCCGATAATGAGTTCGACTTCGGGAATCACGTCGATAATCACTTGTCCGTTAATGCCTAAAGCCGATAAAAGTTTATCTTTCCAAGCTTGAATTTGTGCTTCGCTTTCAGTTAAAAATTGCTGAATTAATGATTGGAATGCTTGAATTAGGGAAGCGTAAGGAATATTCCGCTTGAACTGGTCAAATTTCCCTGCAATAAAATATCCCCGTTGCCGCACAATGGGTTTGTGAACTTCATTGACTAGAACAGTTTTACCAATGCCGGAATAACCGGAAACAAGCATTAATTCCGCCCCCCCTCTAGTCCCCCCCCATGTTGGGGGAGCAGAAACGCGATCGAATGTTTCCAAAAGCGTAGCAACTTCCGCTTCCCGACCGTAAAGTTTTTGTGGTATATTCAATAGACCTGCTTTGTCGGCACCCCCAGCAATAAAGTCGAAAGTAGCGCCGATCGTTTGTAGCTTGATCAGACAGGTTTCTAAATCAAATTTTAAGCCATCTGCACTTTGGTAACGGTCTTCAGCAGTTTTGGCTAACAATTTCATTAAAATATTTGAGATCGCCTCTGGAATTTCTGGATTCACATGATGAGGCGGTACAGGCATTTTAGCAATATGGCTGTGTACCAATTCCATCGGCTCGGTGGCACTAAAAGGCAACTCGCCTGTCAGCATTTCATAAAAAGTAACGCCCAAAGAATAAAAGTCAGTGCGGTAGTCAATTGACCGATTCATTCTGCCAGTTTGCTCTGGCGACATATAGGCGAGGGTGCCTTCGAGCAAGTCAGGATGGCTGAGTGTCGAGTTTTCTCGCTCCAAGCGCGAAGAAATACTAAAATCAATAATTTTTACTTGCTCTTTTGGTGAAGTTATGATAATATTATGCGGTTTTATATCTTTATGAATAATGTGATTTTTATGAAGTTCTGCGATCGCAGATGCTAGCTGAATGGCGATCGAAAGAAAGGAAAAAACTGGTATCCCTTGCGAATTTATCAGATTTTTGAGTGATTCGGCCCCAAAATCTTCTAAAATCACCGCTAAGCCATTCCCATAGTTTTCCAAGCTATAGGCTTTGACAATTCCTTCAATGTTGAGATGTTGCAGGATTTTATATTCATGCCGCAAGCGGGTAATATCTTCGAGGGTAGGATACTCGGCTAGTAGGGTTTTGACGATAACACTTGAAAGATCCGACTCCCGCTGAGCGCGATAAATGACCGTTCTCACTCCAGTGTGAATGGATTCGATGAGTCGGTAACCAGGTAGGGTGGCATTCATTTAGGTTCTCGGATGGGCGCAAGAGAATAGGGTTTCAGATTAGCTTCTATATCTAGGATGCCCAGAAACTTGAAAATATTCTTAAATTTTACACTTTGTAAAATTTAACCAAAAAAGACTCTTGCTTCGGTATTATAAAATTTGACTTGTTGCTGTTGCGTTCAGCTAAATTAGGCGTTTAAAGCTTATACCTCAGCCATATCTGTCTTTTGTACTCTTCGTGATAATTTTTTCTAGAGGATTTAAGCACGCAGCTGGTATAGCGATCGCACAAATATTTTTGGACTTTGTGCCCTCCTGTGCGGGGTAATGCCCACCCCTAGCTCGAAATCCCGATCATCGCTAGGCGGTCAGAAACCCCGTTTTTTTGAAGAAACCGGGTTTCTTAAGTCCCGAAGCAGATCAAACAGATGTGCGATCGCTTACGCCCAGACTTTTCCGATCAACTCTCAGGAAAACCTAATTTACAGGCATGACAACCTTTTTCGCCAAACCCAGAGTTTTGAGAGTTTTAATTGCCCACCAAGTCACATCAATTTCCCACCAACGCAGTCCGGCTTTTGCTACATTTGGATGAGCATGATGATTATTGTGCCAACCTTCGCCATAAGTTAAAATCGCCGCCCACCAAAGATTTCGAGATCCATCATCTAATTGAAAATTACGATAACCGCGTAGGTGTGTGGCAGAATTAATCAGCCAAGTGCTGTGCCAGAGTAGGACCGATCGCAAGAACATTCCATAGATTACAAAAGACCATCCACCCAAAGCATATAACAATAATCCCAAGGGAATTTGAAGCAGTAAAAAGTTGCGATTTAGCCAACGGTAATAGGGGTCGCGGTCTAAATCAGGTGCAAATCTTCTATAAGTTTCGTAGTTGAAAAACTCATCCTGTGGGTAAATTAGCCAAAGACAGTGACTCCACCAGAATCCTCGTTTAGCAGAGTATGGATCTTTATCGAAATCCTCTGTATGTGCATGATGCAAACGATGTCCAGCCACCCAAAATATCGGCCCCCCTTGAAGAGAAAGCGTACCGATAGTAGTAATTATATATTCCAACCATTTTGGTACTTGAAAACTACGGTGAGTTAAAAGTCGGTGATATCCTAAACAGATACCTATACTGCCAAATAACCAATGGAGAAATATCATTACCCCCAAAGCTGACCAAGAAAAAAACCAGGGAGCTAACAAAGCTAAACCATGAACGGCAGCAAAAAATGCCACACTTATCCAGTCGAGAGTAAGAGTTGATTTATGCTTAGGAGCAGTTGATTGAATTGGCATGAATTTTTCCTATATCTGTGAATTTCTCAAACTATTGCCAGAAGCCAGCTACAGTAGAGACAGCAGATGCAAGTCCTACTTACATTTAGTAGCTTAACAAGGTTTCGGTTTAAATGCAAGTACCACTTACAATTTTCACCTATGTCCTCTGCACGAAGTTCAACTAGACAGCGTTTGATTGACGCAGCGCTTGAGTTATTTGCCTCTCAGGGAGTAACTGAGACGACGACTCGGCAGATTGCGGAATTAGCAGAAGTCAATGAGGTAACGCTATTCCGGCATTTTGGCAACAAGCACGGGTTGCTTTTGGCTGTGATTGAAGATTCTGCCGTGTTTACCGCTTTGGGTGAATCCTTAGTCGAGCAAGCGAATCAGACGAGCAGCATTGAGCAGGCGTTGAAGGACTATGCCAGAGGTCGCTTGCAGGCGCTGGAGGGTGTACCTGAGTTTGTGCGTTCTGTGGTGGGGGAGGCGGGACAATATCCAGCCGCTAATCGTCAGGCGCTGGGACGAGGGTTAACTCAAGCCAATCATTATGTTGCCGAATATTTGGCAACTGTGATGGCTCGCGGACAGTTGCACACTCATTTCCCGCCGGATAAATTAGCAAGTTTGCTTAATGGGATGTTGTTGGGATATGTGGTAATTGAGTTTACGAGCGAGTTCCACGAACTTTGGGAAGATAGAGAAGATTTTTTAGATAATTTGGTAGATTTGTTTTTACATGGAACTGCATCAAGTGTAGCTGAATCTGTTGGAAGTTATGCGATTCAGTTAGCAGAAGTAGTAATGGAAAAGGTGGCAGATTTACCAGCTTCTTTGGTTCATTTTATTTTGGAACGCGCTAAGAAACTGGGATTGCAAGATTATGCTTTGGCGTATGTGTTGTTTGGTGCTGGTTTGTTTGTGAGGGAAGTTGTTAGTTTGGACCGATCGCACCAAATTAGCGAGAATGAGCAGCACCTATTGCAGGTGAGTCGCGGTGCAGTTCGACAAGTTCCAGTCAATCAATGGATTATGGGAAAACGCTATGGTTCTTATGTTCGCAATCCTTTAACTCAATGGCTCAAAAGCCGTAAAGATGACCAGTTAGCTTTGTTTTTGAATGATGTTGGAAAACCGATGTCAGAGGAGGATTTAAGCGCCAGATGGCAGGCGATCGTACAGGGAATGCTGACTCCTGAAGGTCAACCACCTGCGATCGAGCAAGCGCGACAGACTTGGTGTGTTGAAATGTTGATGAAAGGAATGAATTTGGAGGATTTGAGTATTCTTAGCGGTTGGGATGTTAGGAAATTACAGCCTTATGCGCGGAGGGCTAGAGAGAAAGCGGCTTTGGAACAGGCTATTCGGCTCGATCGTAAAGTTTAGTAGTAAGTTGCTAGTTATCAGCAGGTACGTTGTTGCGCTTTAGCGCTCTTTTAGCGCTAAAGCGCAACAACGTACCTATTAGACATTCAGAAGAAGATCAACCACTCAAAATTAGACTGGTGGACAACAACTTAAGGCGCTTTGAACTTTGGCATTTTAATAACCTGAATATCACCGATCGCTTAAGCCAACAATTCATCAACTGTCACACTAAAACCAGGTAACATGATTTGAGTGCTAACTACATCACCTAAATTAAACAATTTTTGCTGTTGTTGAGTAATTACCAATACCCACTGACTATCAGGAAATATTAGCCATATTTCCTGACAACCGGATTCTAAATACTCTCTTACTTTGGTAAATACTTCTTCAGCTTTATCGGTAGGAGAAATAATCTCAGCAATTAATGGAAAACTTTGCGGTAATACGGTAAAATTATTACCATATTGTGTTAGTAATTCTGTTGTCAAATAGGCAACATCAGGACAACGCCCTCGTCCGACTGTGCGACAATCTGCTGAAATGTAAACTTCGCCACCCAGATTATTAGAATTCATATAATTTCCCCAATAATAAGAGAGTCTAGATTGAGTTCGACCGTGTTTTGCTGTACTACCATTTTTCTCCACTAATTCTCCATCCACCCATTCCGTATTATCGGGGGGATTGAGCATATAGTCTTCTAGTGTAAAGACTTTTGATACATTTGAGACTTCTGTGGTAGTTACCATTAAGATTCTCCTTGACAGCATTTATTAATATTATCGCTGGTTGTTCTCTAAAATACTACTTGTTCAGTTCGAGAATCATTCGGTGGTGTCTACACCCGCCTGGGGTTCAAACCCCAGGCTAATAGCTGAAGTCCACTTAAGTGGACTGAAATCATGAATCCAGTCGTCTAAAGACGACTTTGGCTATTAGCATGGGGTTTAAACCCCATGCGAGTGATGAGGCTAATGCAATATCTCTGTTTTCACATACTGTCTTACCACAGGTTGAAGGTTGAAAAGCTGTTGATTACCTTGTTTTACTTTGTCAATCAACGATCGTCTTCCCAATGATTGCATGGCGTTAAATAACTCTGCTGGCGATAATTGGATATGTTCTAGCAATTTTGAGATTGAAACTGGATCGGGCCCGATCGCTAAAACGGACATCACCTGTTTTTCCAATTCGGATAAGCTATTAAACTGCTGATTTAATATATCTTTTAAATCCTCATTCAAAAAGATTATATCATATTTAAGTATTTCAGAAACACTGCCACCGAATAAGTCTTGAATCATTGTGGCAACTAGCTTTAACCATAAAGGATTGCCTTGGTAGTGGTTAATCAGGTCTTCCCATTTCTCCTCTTCAGCTAAACCTTTCTCTCTCAGAATTTCCCTTGCTGATGCCATATCCAAACCATCCAATTGCAAGGAACGAACGGGTTTATTTTCTCCTTCTAAGGCGGCAATTTCTCTCGGTTTATCCCAACTGGTCAGCACTAAGCAACTATGATGAGATAATTCTCCTATTCGTCTGAATAATAAACCATAATCTTGATATCCAGGTTCGTAGCAACCTGCTAACTGTCCGTTGCTGAAAACTGAATGGACATCATCGAGTATGACTAAACAGCGGTGTTTTCGCAAATACTCTATTAGCTGGGATAGTCTACCTTCGGCGCTGACTGCTAACTCGATTTCCTGTTGGTTAGAGATGAATTGGATTAGGGTTTTCTGAACTTCTGCTAGGGGTGGTTTGCCGCAGAGACTTTGCCAAATTACATATTCAAATTTATCTTTAATTTGTTCTACTAGCTGGACGGCTAGTGCAGTTTTGCCAATACCGCTTATCCCCAAAAGTGCCACTAGGCGACAGCGTTCTTGCACTATCCATTTTTCTAGAATAGTTAGTTGTTGTGTGCGATCGTAGAAATTGCCGATATCGGGTGCATCATCTACAGAAACCCGGTTTCTTGGAGAAACCGGGTTTCTAACTTGGCCCGATCGATCTTCTGGAACTTGTGGAGGTGGCAAAGGTTTTGGACAAAGGTTGATGTTATTAATTTGTATAAAGTCTTTCGCACAATTTGATGAAACGGATGAAACGTTAGAGAACCGACACCTCTCCATTGTAGAGCGAAAATTTGCTTTACTGACATCTTCTCCTACTACATCTGAGAGTATCTTCCATAGTTCAGAAGCAGCATCTTTAATGTGTCCCTCGCTACAGTGGAAGTCTTCTGCTATTTTCGAGTATTTCTGACCTTGCACCGTTCCCCGTAAGATAGCTTCTTGCAGATCGTCTAAGTGTTTCCCTGTTTTGGTGAAAATTAGGCGATCGGCTATTTTTAGCACTTCTTTAACGTCCATTGGTTAGGTAGATGTCGGTATTTTCACTATTATAATCCGACTTTTTCCGACTTTGGCAACTAAATCCGGCTTTTTCCGACCTGTTTGTATTGAAAAACTTCCTACGAAATCTGACTTTTCCCGACTGGACAAGGCTTCTATTGTACCGCATACTTGGCAACAGAACCTACCTTTAAAGGTCATAAACTTTTTGCTTTGCTATATGAGTCTTATCAGGAGGATATAATGCTTAAATTTTCTAAAAGTTTATCTAAAAGCATTGTTGGCTTAACTACTTCGGTCATTTTGATTCCAGTTATGTCAAGCAGCGCATCTGCCGCCAGCCTCAAAAAAATTGAAGCCGTTTTTGGTCTTGCCGAACAGAATACCAGCAGTACTCAAGCTAAATGTACTCCTTCTCTTCAACCTTGGACGATGATACTCTCTTGTACTCAAAGCTATACAGCCAGCACTAGACTAGGCGTTAGTACAGCAGGACGAGTAGACTGGCGAAATATATATCAAAAGTTTGAATTTAAGGGCGATCGGGGTGCAAGGTACAGGGCTAAATTTAGTCTAACAGGCGATGTATTTGCATCAGTAAAAGCTGCTGGTTTCGCTGGTGCTAATGCTGCCAGTGGTCTTGCCCCACGTAGCGGCGGTCCTGAGACCAGACTTAACTTAGCTAGTGCTATTGCATCAACATCATCTGACTGGGATCGGCATTCTTCATCTAGTTATTTCGATTTTAACGGTGGTAGCACCTGGACATTTCGCGTGGGAGCGCAAACTCAGGGAGTTGCTTGGACTTATGGTTTGGGTTTTGCTGAGGCTAAATCTTCCATAAATTTCACAAGTATTGCCACCATAACAAAGATAGGTAGTAGTCGTAGTTCCCTTTTTAGCTCTAGTAGCGTCGGTAGTGCTTCTAATTATGGCTTTAACAATGCCTCTGATGACGGATTTTCCAGTGTTTCTGACGATGATTTTATTCCCGTCTCGGATGACGAATTCTCCAATATTTATGACGATGATTTTAGCACTATCTCTGATGACGGATTTTCCAATGTTTATGACTATGATTTTAGCACTATCTCTGATGACGGCATTTATACCTCAGTTCCAGAGCCATCCCAAATTGGCGGACTAGCAGCACTTTTAACTATGTTATTAGCAACCAAACGCTCTCGTTTTGCTAAAAAGCATACTAAAGAAACTGAAAAGCTTGTTGGTAAAACTGCGGTTAAAGTTTAGTAATTAGGAAGCTGGTAGTCTCCCAACATTACTCCCTTTCCATTCTGCATCAAAACTTTTAGTCAAGGCGATCGCACTTACCAACACTAAGTGCGATCGCATTTTTTTACCTGAAAAATAGCAACTCTCTTTCACCTCATCTTCAAAAGCGATCGCAGAAGAAATTTTCTCCTCATTAAATGGTAAACCCTAACATAATATCGAGTGCCATACGAATTTGTTCCCAGTAGTCCGGTTCCAAAACACCAATTAAATCCATCACCCGTTGGTGATCGACCCCTCGAATCTGTGCCACATCGATGTAACGGTTTCTGTCGAGTCCATTCACAGATGTTGCTACTACATTAATAGCATAAGGTGCAGATTTTGTTCCCGCCAGAAATGGCATTACAATCGTCAGCAAACTATGGCGATTGCTAACATCGTTTTGCACAATCAAACAAGCGCGAGTTTTTTTAGTTTCAACACCTAAAGTTGGGTCAAGTTTTACCCAACGAATCTCTCCACGTTGATATGTGAGAATTCCGTTAGGCATCGGCATCATCTCCAATTCCATCTGCTACTACCGCATCCCACAACGCGATTTCCGCTCTATATTCGGGATTTTGAGCATCCTGTTGGTGTGCCGCAGCTAACTCTGCCTCGATCGCAGATCGACGCTGCCTTCTTAACAACTTATTTATGTACTCGCTTAGGTTTCCCCCCGAATGCCGATCAAGAAAAACCAAAACTTCATCATCAAGATCGATCGTTACTTGTTTGGGCATTTTTACTCTCTCTGATATCTTGTTTATATTTTACAACTTTGTTAAGTTTAAATCTGTATTTCTTATAGGATAACACAGTCTCAGAGGAGATGCTATTATTAATCTTATTTGCGATCGCTTGCAAAAGTTGCTTTTTCCAGGTTCAACCAGGAAACGAAAATACACAGGTTCACCCTCTTGGTGTAAGATCTGAGTAAACCAAATTATAAAAACATTTGAACAGTTGGAGAGGATATGCCACCAAACGCAACAGATAAAAAGCAAGAATTAGAAATATCCGATATCCGCCAAAAGTATCCCCAACAATGGGTAACAGTGGACATCACCCAGCGAGATAAATATGGCTTGCCTCTTCTAGGAAGAGTTATACTTCACTCGAAGACCAAAAAAGATCTAGTTGACAAAATCGAAAATACGGAAGGAGAACTGTACGTTTTTTACAGCGGTAGTATTGACGACGATGCTGACTAGAGTAAAATATAACCAAAGCCGAACTTGAACTTGGCATGGAATTTGGCATAAAATTTACGGCCAAGCTAAAAATAGTTCCTAAATCTTAAGAGTATACATTAAATAATAAGTGTAGAATTTGATGGATAAGACGGTGCGATATGCCTACGGCACGCTACGCGATCGCACTGCCTCCACTCCCTCTCTATTCTGCACCAAAACTTTTAGGCAATTGCGAATGCCTACGGCAGGCTACGCCAACGCACCTTACCAAAATAAAGTGCGATCGCTTTCTCACAGTACAACTCACCTATTTAACTTCCGATTTCACTTCCTTTTGTTGCAGTTTTCTGTTTCGCTGTAAGTCGATCTTCCCAGCGACCTTTCCACTTTGCCTCAAATGCGATCGCAAGTTCATTAAGTTCTCTAGCTTTCTGTTCAGTAATTTTAGCAAGTTCAAGCATCGAAACTAATTTGGCCTGTTGCGCTTCACTCATAGATGCTTCTGTTATCAGAAATTCTCCAAATATTCCCTCTCCATATTGTACCAAAAATTTAAGCAAAATCCGATCGCACCTTACCCAAAATAAGTGCGATCGCACTTTAGTCTCTTTCCCAATTACTTAGAAGCTAATTCCAATTCTTCAGCATAAAACTCCCCAATTTCCAATGGAAAGCTTAAACTATTCCCCTCGCGCATCTGTGAAACTAGCTTATAGATTTCCACTCCTAAATTCTGATTAAATCTAAACAGATTTAAAAAATATTCATCTCCCCGAATACCTTGAATCTGATGATCGGCAATAGTAGCCGTTTCAACATTTAAAGTAAATTCATGTTGCTCCTTACCAATTAACACTACAACATTGAAACCGAGGGTTGTTGATGTAGGTTCGATAGAAATAACTTGTGTTTTCATTGTTCTATCCAGTAAACAGCTTGTCCATTCCAGTATTCTAAAAAATCACCTTTTCTCATCCTGTACTTCGTCCCATCCCAAGGGTCACGGATGAGAACTGTATCATTGTAAATACCATCCACCACTACCGTATGTCCTATTCTAGCCCCTGCTCCCCAAAGTACGCCAATCCAAGACCCTGTAGCGTTCAAAGCATCGAAAGATGAAGCGCTGACAAAGTTACCTAACCATTTTCCCTGATTATCTGGATTGAGTTGGTTAAGTGCATCTGCCAACAATTCTGGCCAAGTGGGTGCTGTTGCTAGTTTTTCAATATCAGCTTGACTAATATTATTAATACCTCGACTTTGCAACAGCATTTCACCACAGGCAGAACCGCAAGAGCGAATACTTTGCTGTTGTACAATGGCGGGGTCAGTAACTTCATCAATAACTCTCCAATTACCACCCGCACCAGAAAGTTTAGGGTGCATCTTGTTTAACTTCAGATTTCACTTCTTTTTTTTTGCGAAGGCGAATCATCAGGTAATTTCCAACTTTCACCCAGATGGTAAGCATATCCATCCTTAACTTGAAATCCAGAAAGTTGTCTCCCCAAAACAAAAAATTCTTGTCTTTCTTCCTCTGTTAAATATTCATTTCCATGCAGAGTTCCCGATGAACGTTTAGGATCGCCCCCCGCATCTAAGTAGCGTTGTCGCGCTATCTGACAGAGTTCGATCATTCTTTGATATTGTTGATTTGGCAATTGGGTTGCATTACTCATAGTTCTGATATTGGTTCAATAGGGGTTACTTCGCCATTTTGCCTTATAATAGTGTCAGAACTTGACTGGGACTAAAGATATACCAAACTCCTATGTCTTCATCATAGCGGTTTTCGATTAATAGACCCAACGTATCCAGTGCATTGATTACCAAGTATTGTTCTTCCGTCGGTTCTCTCATTATTAATCCTGTAAATTCACTTTGGCAATTTTACAGTAAATAATGATTCAGTGAAACCTTTATTTAAGTGGCAACAATTCTTCTTCTCTCGCCAGTGCAGCAGCATAGGAAATAGCCGCTCTTACATTTTTCAAAATAAGCGGCGGATATTCAGCTACGATCTCTTCTGGCGTTAGTCCCTCTGCTAGATTATCTAAGATAACTGAAACCATGATGCGCGTTCCTTTGATGCAAGGTTTCCCGTGACAAACCTTGGGGTTGATGCTAATACTTTCTTGCCAATCGTTCATTTTAATTGCCATAACCTTTGCTACAACTATATCCTAAATGTTGGCTATTAGCGATCGCACTTCTTTTAAAATAATAAAAAAGACGCGATTATTCGCGCCTCTTACTATTAATCAATTAACCGCGATCGATCTACAACTTCGTGCCGCATTCAGGACAGAAATTGTTGCTACCCACATTTTTAGCACCGCAATTGCTACAGTAAAGTAACTCTGTAGGTTCCAGTTTGCTACGTTGTGGCAACCCAATCATTTGTGCATTGCTCTTACCGGGTGCTACCATCGGGTAACAATTTTCATCCCGTTTCACAAGCACATTCATCAACACGGGGCCATTGTGCGCTAGCATTTCGGCAACGGCATTCTTCAACTCATCCCGACTGCTAACCACCATTCCCTTGATGCCATAAGCATCCGCCAGCTTCACAAAATCAGGCATCCCAACTTCCATATTGGATGACGAGTAGCGATCCTGATAGAAAGCTTGCTGCCACTGGCGCACCATTCCCTGCCAACCATTATTCACAATCACGGTCTTGACATTTATGCCATACTGTGCTAAGGTTCCGAGTTCCTGAATATTCATTTGGATACTGGCATCACCGGCAACGCAAATCACCTCTTCATCTGGCAGCGCCATTTTGGCACCCATTGCTGCTGGCATCCCATAACCCATCGTGCCTAGCCCAGCACTGGAAATCCAGCGACGCGGCCCGGTTTTGAGGAATTGGGCCGACCACATTTGGTGCTGACCCACATCCGTGGTGTAATAAGCATTAGGCGCTTGCCGCCCTAACTCCACAATCACCTCTTGGGGTGACAGCACATCGGGATATTGAGGTGCGACTAAAGGATAATCTTCGCGCCAGCGATCGATCTTCTCCAACCACTCCTTCGTTTGATGTGGATTTCCACAAACCCCCGTTTCGTGACATCGGCGCAGCATATCGATCAGCACCTGGCGCACATCGCCCACAATCGGAACTTCTGGAGCCCTATTTTTCCCAACTTCAGCCGGGTCAATATCAATGTGGATCACCTTAGCGCGGGAAGCAAACTCATCCAACTTACCAGTCACCCGGTCATCAAAACGGGCACCCACCGCAATCAGCAAATCGCACTCGCTCACGGCAAAGTTAGCATAAGCCGTGCCGTGCATCCCCAACATCCCCAAAGCTAACGGGTGGTTTTCGTCAAAAGTACCCTTACCCATCAGCGTTGTCGTCACCGGAATCTGGAAACGTTCTGCCAATTCTAGAATTTCTGTATGGGCACCAGATGCGATCGCACCCCCTCCCACATATAGTAAAGGTCGCCGCGCTTCCCGAATCAAATGTACCGCTTGGCTAGTCTGACGAGGATTGCCCTTCACCGTCGGACGATATCCCGATATTTTCACCGAACCGGGATCTACCGGCACATAATCAAATTCTTCTAACCCCACATCTTTAGGAACATCAATTAAAACAGGCCCCGGACGCCCTGTACTGGCAATGTGGAAAGCTTCCGCCACTATCCGCGCCATATCTCTGGGGTCGCGCACCACATAAGAGTGCTTAACTACCGGCAGCGTAATCCCATATATATCCGTTTCCTGAAAAGCGTCAGTTCCAATTGCGGCGCGACTCACTTGCCCAGTCACAATCACCATTGGAATCGAGTCCATGTGAGCCGTGGCAATGCCCGTTACCAGGTTAGTCGCTCCAGGGCCAGAAGTCGCAAAACAAACCCCCACCTGACCAGTAGCGCGGGCATAGCCATCTGCTGCGTGGGCGGCTCCTTGCTCGTGTCTGACCAGGATATGCTGTATGCCACCAGCAGCTTCTGCCCGGTACAGCTCGTCGTACAGTGGCAGAATCGCACCGCCGGGATAGCCAAAAATATGCTTGACGCCGTGGCGTTTCAGACTGTCAATTAAGGCGAAACCACCCGTGGCACGCCTGAGAGTTTGTATGGGCGAAGTTTCTTCGCCATTTAAACTAGATTCTCTTTGAGACAAGGTTTGGGAAGACACGGAGAGGGCACCTCCAAATTGGGTAGGTCTATTGGATTTAGAAATTGTATTTAATACTACTTTAGTATTTCGTATCACAATTCTATTGTGATACGAATTCAGACAAAGAAAAATTGAGGTATGCGTGTTTGTAATATAGCTAAATCACATCTTGCAATACGTCGCGGGTATTGCGCCACGCCCAGACACCAGATGCGCTCACTACTATGCTCATACCCCAAAGGACGACCCGCAAACCGGCGTCATCCGAACCCAGGGCATTGCCAACGGCATCGGTGAGCGGCCCTGCGATCGCTAATGGCAAACTCAGGGCAATGTTAACCGCATTATTCTGAAACCCAAACACCGTGCCGCGCATATATTCTGGTGTTTGTCTTTGAATAAGCGTTTGCATAGGTACACCTATAAAAGACGCTCCCACACCCAAAAACACGCTAAGCCCCAACCCCAGCCATGTTTTGGTTGTAAAGGTAAACATGGCTAAAACAAAGCTCATCATTAAAAAACCTAGCAAAGGTAAAGGCTTATTGTGAAAGCGATCGCCCCAAGATCCTAAAATACCAGCACCGAAAACCATACCTACCCCAGCTGCACCCAACAGAAAACTAAATTCACCAGGCTCCTTGAGACCGATTTCCTGTGCCAGTTCGATCGCCAACACCGTTAAAGCCGCAAACACCGAGTACAGAACCGTCAACTGTACCATCGCGTTACTCACCAGACGGTTTTGCTTCAGATAGCGCAAACCCGCCTTCAACTCAGTCAATGGATGGATAGCAGCCTGCTTATCAATAATCCTCCTAGTTTCTTTGGTTCGCATGAAGCGAATGATAAATGCTGAGAGCAAGTATAACCCGCCCACCAAAACCTCCGGCCCATAGTCTCCCCACCAGCGACTGGCTAAGTTCAACAAGGGGCTGCCAATTATCATGCCCACAATCAAAGCGCCCATCGTTGATGCTGCGAACATAGCATTAGCAGACATTAATTCCTTGTTCTTTACCACCAGCGGAATTGCTGCCTGCTCTGCTGGGGCAAAAAATTGCGTTACTGTTGAGATTAGAAACGTAATCAACAATAGGATAAAAAACCGATCGTGTATCAAAGCCAGCGCTATAATTAATAACTCTCGAATCACATTGCTAGCGATCATCGTTTGCTTTTTGGAGAAGCGGTCTACAAAAATCCCCGCACCCGATCCAAACAGAATCGCTGGCAGGGTGAAGGCTACCATCGCAGTCGATCGCATCGAATTGGCGAAACCTGATGCTGCTTCTGCTTGATACTCGGCTACCAGGGCAATCAGCAAAATAAAGAAAATTTTATCCGCTATTTGGGACACCACCTGCCCAATCCAAAGCGCCATAAATGGGCCATTTTTTAGGAGAGCCCGAAACCCGTTACTAGAAGCAATGGAAGGGTCAGTTGGAAACATAGGAAAGGTAATATAGCTAGGGACTAGGGGCTAGGGGCTAGGGAAGAGGGGGAAGGGAGAGTGGGGGAGAATTTCAGATTTTAGATTTCAGATTTCTTTCTTGAAATTAAATCTAAAATCTAAAATTCCCCTAATTCCCCTAATATATTTAGCACAGTCATAGAACGAGCTTTTTTAACCCAGCAGTAGGGGCTCCGCATTCCGGTAAATATCTTTGGGTTCAACCAACAAATTAATACGGTCATGCTTCGCCCCTACACATCAAAAATAACAGTTTGTGCCCGTGCGGAGTATAGCTCTAACAGCATAGTCAAAAATTGGGCAGCAGTGAGGAGTCTTCGCTGTTCGGATTTCCCACATTTTGAGTTTACCCACCAGCCTTGCGTTGTTTGGGGCGATCGCCAAAGTTCTAAATGCGCCACTGGCGGCGAAGCATAAAAATTGTCCTCCCCACTTAAGAGTAGAGCAGAACTCCAGTGGGTAAAGCGATCGTGACTCAGCCGATGGATGGGAAAGTTACCCCCCAAGGGTACACCCCAGCCATCTATAGCGATAAATGCTTTGACATTTCCTCTTAACGCTTGCCACGCCCAAGCCGCTCCAATAGCACCTACAACACCGGCACTAAAGCTAATAAACACCAGCTGCGCGGGTGATTTGTGCCGATCGAGAGGATTTATACCGCAGTCTCCCAAGAATTGCAATATGTGAAAGGCTGAGTATGCTGGATAGTCTTGGGCTGGAAAAATAAGTATATTTTCCGATTTACTACCATTTGATAACTTATCCGACCCGACCCACCCCAATCCCTCAAGAAAGCTCTCCGTCAGTTCCGGCTCGTGAATCCCAGGGCAAATAATCACGCTCATAAGCCTCATCCAAAAATCAACTGGTTACCAAAATCATTTACCCCAATGCCCCCCCTGGGGATGTTAACCTATAAAAAAGGAGTGGCGCTTTGAGGAGATTTTAGCCTCAAGACAATGGGATGACCCAGCCTCTCCCGCTCTAATGACGACATCACTCCCTTGGAGGAATGCAACGTGGTTGCCACCCCTGAAAAAATAGGACAACAAACTCTACCACACTCTGGCAGCAAAGACCGAGTTGCCGTATTGCTAATGGGTTATGGAGAAGTGGAGAGTTACGAAGACTTCGCCAACTACAACGAACAAGCGTTGAATTTACTCACAGCGAAGTTTGCCCCCGTACCAACCTGGATTTATCCGCCGCTAGCCAAAATTCTGGCGATGTTTGACCTGCATGAGTGGAGTCACCAACATAACCACTTTATTTCGCCTCATAACGCCATTTTTGAGCAGCAAAGGGCTGGTATTGAAAAGGAATTGCAAGAAAAATGGGGCTCTAGCATTCAAGTCTTCAAAGCGTTCAACTTTTGCGCCCCCTTCCTCCCCGAACAAGTCTTAACTGAAATCAAAGCCCAGGGATTTGACAAAATATTAATCTATCCCCTCCTGGTTGTAGATTCTATCTTCACCAGCGGTATTGCCGTCGAGCAAGTAAACAAAGCTCTTGCAAATCTAGTTGACGGTGATGAACATTGGGTTAAAGGTCAGCGCTACATCCCCTCTTTCTACAACGAACCAGCCTACATCGATTTAATGGCTCGTCTCGTAGAGGAAAAAATAGCCGCCGAACTAGCCGAAGCTTACCTCCCATCTCAAATTGGCATCGTTTTAATGAACCACGGTTGTCCCCACAAAGCCAAAGGATTTACCTCTGGTATTACCGAAAGTGAGGCACTTTACGAATTAGTCCGGTCAAAGCTAATTAACCGCTATCCACTCATCTCAGTGGGTTGGTTAAATCACGATACGCCACTAATTGAATGGACTCAGCCTGATGCCAAGCAAGCTGCCAAAAACTTAATCGAACTCGGTGTCAAAGCTCTTGTTTTCATGCCTATTGGCTTTGCCACAGAAAATCACGAAACTTTATTGGATGTAGACCACATCATTCATGGTTTGCAACGGCAACATTCAGATGTGAACTGCATACAAATGGCTTGCGTTAACGACCATCCAGATTTCTTAAAGATGGCAGCCCAGTGGGCTAATCCCCAAATTGAAGCTTTGCTGTCAGAACAAGCATTAGCTGTTAATCTGCATCTGGCTGCTCATCACCATGACGACGGTCATCATCATGACCATCACGACCATCATCACGGTCACGATCATCACCATCATTAAAGTAAGGGATTTGATTGACAATTTCCCGGTTAACAACCGGGAAATTCTTTGTTCAGCTGCAAATAACTAAAAACTTTAGCAGCGCTTCGGAACAAACCATTGTTGGTAACGTTAGCTGTTTTGTTGCACAAACTTAAGGTTAAATCAGCAGGAGCCCAAGACTATCAAAAGGTAAATCTCTGGTATTGGGGCTGTGTTCTCAGTCGGCGTTACGAGGGATCGGTGTTCACCCAAACTTTCAAGATATTCGGGATTTAGAGAATTGGATTGAGAGAAAATATAATGCACCCCAATAGTTGCAACAGTTTGCTCTGCAAAAAATAGCTCGTCTCTGTAGCATAAAACACCCTTAGCAAACTATCTCTCCAGTCTCTTTACCGTGCGTCATTCCTGTCAAGAAGGGTTTGTTTCTATACAACCACCTCACCTCAACCAGCTTCTGTAGCACATCCAGCCCAGTCCCAACAGTATCTTCAAAAAGAATTCGGGATCGAGCCAAATCAGCCATTAATTAAAAATTTTCTAATATTCGCAACCTTTATTTACGAATAAATTTTCAAATCTTGATAAACTAAGCTTTAGAAAAAAAACAGCCATTAAAGCTCTCAATGCTAAAATTTTGAAACAGAAAAGGCCCGATCGCACACAAAGTCACAGAAAAATAGCGATCTGGGCAATAACTCCAAATAGATAAGATTCTTGACGCACGCTTGGAACTCATTTCAATGGAAACAAAAACAGCTATGAAGGTTGGAATCCCCAAGGAAATCCACCCCGGCGAATGTCGTGTAGCAGCAACGCCAGACACAGCCAAGCGGCTTATGAAGCTAGGTTTTGAAGTACTTATAGAGTCTGGGGCAGGCGAATTAGCCAACTTCCCTGACGAAGCCTACAAGCAAGTTGAATGTAAAATCCGACCCGATGCCCCAACACTGTGGGCAGAGTCGGATATCGTCCTCAAAGTCCGTCCGCCCGAAATCGCCAGAGACGGTAAGCACGAAGCCGAATTGCTTAGTCTTGACGGTACGCTGATCAGCTTCATCTGGCCGGCCCAAAACCCGGAACTGGTAGAGCGTCTGGTTTTGCGGAAAGCCACGGTGCTAGCAATGGAAGCCATTCCGCGTATTAGCCGCGCTCAAAAGATGGACGCCCTCAGCTCGATGGCAAACATCGCCGGTTACCGCGCTGTAGTCGAAGCTGCTAGCAACTTTGGTCGCTTCTTTACCGGACAGATTACCGCCGCCGGGAAAGTGCCGCCAGCGAAGGTACTGGTGATTGGCGCTGGAGTTGCGGGACTGGCAGCTATCGGCGCGGCAAAGGGTCTGGGTGCGATCGTCCGCGCTTTCGATACCCGTCCTGTGGTTAAAGAGCAAGTTCAAAGCTTGGGCGGAGAGTTTTTGGAACTCGATTTCGCAGAAGACGGCACAGGTCAAGGCGGCTACGCCAAGGTGATGAGCGAAGAGTTTATTAAGGCGGAAATGGCCCTCTTTGCTGACCAAGCTAAGGAAGTTGACATTATCATCACAACGGCTGTGATCCCTGGCAGAAAAGCACCCGTCTTGATTACCAAAGAGATGGTTGAGAGCATGAAAGAAGGCTCTGTGATCGTCGATTTGGCAGCAGAACAAGGCGGTAACTGCGAGCTTACTAAACCGAAAGAAGTTTACTCTCACAATGGCGTCACGATCGTTGGTTTAACAGATCTGCCTAGCCGTCTGGCGCAACAGTCGAGTCAGCTTTATGGCAGCAATCTTTGGCACTTGCTCGACGATATGACCAAATCCGGTCAATACAAAGTCGATATGGACGATGAGGTGGTTCGCGGAGCCCTCCTAATCTACGAAGGCGAAGAACTACCTCCGCCGCCGCCAAAAGCAGCACCTTCACCGCCGCAACCCTCTGCTACACCCGCAAAACCAGTCGAGGCAGCGGTAAAAGCACCAGCCAAACCGACATCCACCTTCGGGACGAACGATTTAGTCGTACTGGGACTAACTGGCTTAGCTCTCTTGGGCGTCGGTATCGCGGCCCCTCCTTCGTTCCTGTCTCACTTCACCGTATTTGTGCTGGCTTGCTTCGTTGGCTGGCAAGTGATTTGGAACGTCAAACCCGCTCTGCACACGCCCTTGATGAGCGTCACCAATGCAATCAGCGGGATTATTATCATTGGCGGCATTCTCCAGATATCCAGTTCGCTAACTTCACCTAGTACAATTTTGGGCGCGATCGCAATTCTCATCGGTACAATCAACATTTCCGGCGGCTTTCTCGTCACCCAACGGATGCTCAAGATGTTCCGCAGATGAAGGGGCTAGGGGCTAGGGGCTAGGGGCTAGGGAAGAGTGGGGGAGAATTCCCAATTTTTCAATTCCCCAATTTTTCAATTCTCAATTCCCCAATTCCCCAATTCCCAATCACCAATCACCAATCACCAATCACTAATTCCTCAAAATGACAAGTAGTATATTGACAGTTTCTTACATTGGTGCAAGCGCCCTGTTTATCCTCAGTCTGGGTGGTTTGTCCAATCAAGAAAACGCAACCAAGGGCAACCTCTTCGGCATCATCGGGATGCTTCTAGCGATCGTCGCCACCATGTTGGGCCTTGGCGCTGGCATCACCGAATACGGCACCTTGGCAGCGGTGATAGTTCCGGGCGCAATCATCGGTGCGATCGTTGCAGCGAACGTCGCCATGACTTCCATGCCAGAATTAGTGGCGATCCTGCATAGCTTTGTCGGTGCTGCCGCAGTTTTGGTGGGTGTCGCCAACTACCTGCAACCGAATCAATCCCTAATTGGCGTCGAAGCTACCATCCACGAAATCGAGATTTTTATCGGCGTGTTTATCGGTGCTGTCACCTTCACCGGATCGATCGTGGCATTTGGAAAACTGCGCGGTATCATCAGCGGCAAACCGTTACTTTTGCCGGGACGCCATTTAATCAATCTCAGCATCCTGGGTGCTTCCGTCGCACTTGGCTCCACCTTTATTGGTGCCGAAGACTACACAGGATTGCAACCGCTGCTGATTATGACAGCCCTCGCCGGAGTTCTGGGCTTTAATTTGGTCATGGGGATCGGCGGTGCGGATATGCCGGTTGTCGTCTCTATGCTCAACAGCTACTCTGGATGGGCAGCAGCAGCCGCTGGCTTCATGCTATCCAACGACCTCCTGATCGTCACTGGTGCGCTTGTCGGCAGTAGCGGCGCGATCCTCAGCTACATCATGTGCAAAGCCATGAACCGATCGTTTATCAGCGTCATCCTGGGTGGCTTTGGCACCGGATCGGGAACAGTCTCAGCAGCCAGCGAAATAGTGGGCGAAGTAATCTCAACCACAGTTGATGATACCGTCGAACTCTTGCGCGATGCCAAGAACGTCATCATCGTTCCCGGCTACGGTATGGCAGTAGCTCAAGCTCAACACTCCCTGTCAGAAGTCACCAAGATATTGCGGGAAAAGGGCGTACAAGTTCGGTTTGGCATCCATCCAGTGGCGGGTCGCCTACCGGGACACATGAACGTGCTACTGGCAGAGGCGAATGTGCCTTACGACATCGTTCTGGAAATGGAAGAAATCAATGAAGATTTCCCCGAAACCGATGCGGTACTTGTGATTGGTGCCAACGACACCGTTAATCCAGCGGCGATGGAAGATCCAAATAGTGCGATCGCCGGAATGCCAGTATTAGAAGTCTGGAAATCCAAGAAAGTTATAGTCATGAAACGCAGTATGGCTAGCGGCTACGCCGGAGTGGAAAATCCTCTGTTCTACAAGGAAAACTCCCGGATGCTCTTTGGCGATGCCAAGAAAAATGTCGATGCCATCCTCACCCAGCTGCGCGTACCAGCTTGATATTGACGAGGTACAGAGAAACCGGGTTTCTGGGGTTCTTGAAGAAACCCGGTTTCTGGTGCAGATTTAATTTCTACTCTTCAATCTAAAATCTAAAATCTAAAATCTAAAATCTAAAATTCCCCCCGGCCTGATGGTTGACAAATGACTAATGACTAATGACTAATGACTAATTAGCGCTTTCAATAAAGAATCTATGTCTTTCACACGACGTTTACTTGCAGCCTTTGCTTGTACTGCTGTATTAACCGGGGTTCCCACCATCAGCTGGGCTGACAGCTTACCCGGTTTCACCCTATTTGGTGGGCCTCCCCGCGAAAACCAACTCCCCTTTAGGTTGGATTTTGGCGGCGCACCCAATGCTTGGGATCGTTACCGTCTGAGGATTCCTGCTAAAAAAATGCAGTTGGCAGTCGCTCAATTTTCTATTTCCTATCCGAATTATTACAGAGGGGAATTTGATAGCAAAGAGGTTGAGGTGCGGGTAAGAGGCAAATCTGTGCCGCTGCAAGAGGTGGTCTGGGATAAAGAAAACCGCGTAATTCAAATTTACCCCCAAGAGCCAGTACCAGCAGGCTACAACGTCGAATTAGTCTTATCTAACGTGAAAAACCCGAATTTTGGCGGGATGTTCTACTTCAACTGTCAGATTCTTTCCCCCGGCGATGTGCCTTTACTGCGTTATATTGGCACTTGGCTCTTGAGCATTAATTAGCTGCCAAATAGCTGATAAAATAGTAGATTGCGGCTTTTTTATCCAATAAACTCGCCAGCGAGGAGAAAAAATAATGACGAAACGCACGTTGCACGGCACCAGCCGTAAAAGAAGAAGAACTTCCGGTTTTCGCGCCAGGATGCGAACCAAAAATGGTCAGGCAGTGATTAAAGCCCGCCGCAAAAAAGGACGTTATCGTCTGAGTGTAAGCGGTTAGCCAACTTTGGTTAGAGGGGGAACGCACGACGCCTGTGGCTTTGCGTAAAGCAAATCGACTCAAGCACCGACAACATTTTAGTGCCGTATTCCGCAAGGGAATACGTCGCCAAAGTGCTAATTTGACCTTGAGAGCCTTGAAGCAGTCAGCCGACTCGGAGGGAGGTAGATCGCCAGCCACAGGGCCAGAATTTCCCTCTCGCATTGGCATTTCTGTCAGCCTAAAAGTGAGCAAGCGGGCGGTGACCCGCAATCGAATTAAGCGGCAAATCAGGGCGGCTTTTCGTCACCTACTGCCCCAGCTTAAGTATGGCTGGTGGCTGGTAGTTGTCGTTAAACCGAAAGCCGAGCAGTGCGAATATCAACAATTTCTGCAAGAATTAGAGCAGTTGTTGGCAGAAGCTGAGGTACTCAATGGGCATTCGCGAGGAAGTTTATTATGAAGGCGGCCCCCATATCGGGGATCTGATTATTAACATCCTGATAGGACTGACGGTGATTGGCTTACCGTTAGCGGTAGGAGCGATCGTCAGAGCCATGTGGTTGCGCTACCGAATTACCAATCGTCGCATCTCGGTGACAGGCGGTTGGATGGGACGCGATCGCAGCGACATCATCTACTCAGAAATAGTAGACATCAAAAAGGTGCCCCGTGGCCTTGGCTTCTGGGGAGATATGGTGGTGACTCTCAGAGACGGTAGCCGCCTAGAGCTGCGGGCAATCCCCAAATTTCGCGAAATTTATGACTACATCAATGAAAAAGTGGCAGTCAAATCCGCCAAAACAGGTGGAACGCCGAGTCGCTAAAAAAACAGCAGTACAGGCGTTCCCCTCCGTAGTAGTTTGTGGCCGCTAGATTTCGGTTCGGACTAAAGTCCCCTTCGATCTCGCGTGCCACTTACCCCTGCCCCAGCCGCAGATTCCTGCCTCTTAGCTAGATTAGATTTAAACAATACAGCGCTTGTAGGTTGACTTCACACGCATGGATTTTGGTATCGGTTTTCTATCCAACAACGTAATGCTGCCGATCCTGGATTTCTTTTACGGGATCGTCCCCAGCTATGGGCTGGCTATCGTCGCGCTAACACTGGTAATTCGCTTTGCACTCTATCCCTTGAGTGCTAACTCGATTCGCAGTATGCGACGCACGCGGGTCACCCAACCAGTAATGCAAAAGCGGGTAAAGGAAATTCAGGAGCGCTACAAAGAGGAACCTGCTAAGCAGCAGGAAGAAATGTCCAAACTCTACAAAGAATTTGGCAACCCTTTGGCAGGATGCTTTCCCATTCTGGTGCAAATGCCGGTGCTATTTGCACTGTTTGCCACCTTGAGGGGCTCCCCCTTTTCGGATGTTAATTACACTGTCAACCTGGAAATTTTTCCCAAAGAACAAATTGAGCAGATTCAACCGCAAGTCTTTGCGACAGCACCCCAAAACATATATATTGCCGATGGCGTTCACTATCCCGTTACAGCGCTAGTCCCCGGTGGTAACCGCTTAATGGTGGGCCAGACAACCAAACTGGAATTTCAGACTGGAGACGGAAAACCGTTAAATCAGCTTACATCTGACTCTGCTGAAAGTAAAACTCCTCATTGGAAGGTTACCAAAGGAGAAGAGCGGGTACGAATTGATGAAAACGGCAACATAGAAGCCTTACAGCCTGGGGAAGCAACCATTCAAGGCACAATTCCAGGGCTAGCAACTGATAAAGGCTTCCTCTTCATCGATGCCCTCGGTCGCGTTGGGGCTATGGATGAAAACGGAACCATACACTGGGATATTGTCGGCATGGTACTGTTCTTTGGTCTGAGTTTATACGTAAACCAGTTACTTTCAGGCCAGCAGGGTTCCACCTCGAACCCGCAGCAGGAGACAGTCAACAAAATTACCCCGATTATATTTTCCGGGATGTTTTTGTTCTTCCCACTGCCTGCTGGGGTATTGATGTATATGGTGATCGCTAACATTTTTCAGACTGCTCAGACCTTTATTCTGTCACGGGAACCCTTGCCGGAAAACCTCCAAAAATTAGTGGAGGAGCAGGAAAAAGAAGCCGATGCAAAGGGAAGAGAGGCTCTCCCCTTTGAACCGGGTCGTTCTAAGAAAAAAGCCTCAGGGTAATGTTCATGACTGATAGTCGAATGCAGCGGGGTCAAAAGTGGCTGGAAGAACTGCTGCGGTTGATGAAAATTCCTGCCAAAGTTAAGCCAGAAAGGCAAGCAACGCTAGCAGAACAGGAGGATGTTTCAGAACCAGAACCAGATAGCTACTGGTTGACGATCGATCACACACATTTGACGCCAGCGCAAGTCCAGATTTTGCTCGGTGCAGAAGGTGAGACGTTAGATGCCATTCAGTATTTAGCTAATGCTATTCTCAACCTTGGTCAAGAGCAGCAGGAGCAAGCTACTTATACTGTTGAGCTAAATGGCTACCGCGTCCGCAGACAAGCAGAACTCCGCGCCTTGGCAGAGTATGCCGTTCAGCAGGTGCGATCTAACGGACAAGAGTTTGAAATGGAATATCTTTCTTCAGCTGAACGGCGTCAAATCCATACCTTTTTGAAGGAATTTACCGATCTAGAAAGCTACAGTCGGGGCAAAGAACCAGACCGCCGTCTCGTCGTGCGGCGGCGCTGAGTCAATTTTGGATTTTAGATTTCAAATTTTAGATTTCAAATTGGAACTTTGAAATTTGAAATTTGAAATCTGGAATTTGAAATCAAAGAAGGATGACTCAAAATATGGAACCAATTTACATTCCCCAACTGCTCAAAGCAGTCGAAAAGACAGAGGCGATTCAACTCCAGGAATTTATAGCTGGTTTGGAAACATTAACGCCAATTCGAGGGCTCATGCGAGTTACCCATCAAGGAAACTACCTTGAGGTTTGGGTTCAAGCAGAAGCAATTATGACTTTAACCTGCCACCGATGTTTGCAACAGTACAATCATCGCCTGGTGCTAAAAACTTCCGAACTCATTTGGTTAGATGAAGCAGCTAATCAATCTGATGATGGCCCTTTGGAACGGGAAGTGGCTTTGGAAGATTTGCTGGAAATGCTACCCCCAAACGGTTATTTTAATCCCAGCGATTGGCTGTACCAACAAGTGTCTCTGGCTATTCCTCTACGGCAACGGTGCGATTCTAAGTGTCCGGGAATTCCACTAAAATCTGATTCTACCCAGTTAGAACCTGTGGCTGACCGACGCTGGGCAACTCTAGAAGCACTAAAAAAACAACTCCCCTAAGAATTTTAGATTTTAGATTTGGGATTTTAGATTGGAGGTGATCGGACAAAATGAAAAACCGTCGATGCTATAGCAAAGTGCTGAGTGCAACGAAAGCCGTGCAAACACAGTCGCTTCCTTGCGGGGAATAGTTCAATACTGTCCTAACATATCTGACTGTGGCTATATCTGTTACTCTTTTAATCCAAAATCTAAAATCCAAAATCCAAAATCAAAAATAGCTATGAGTTTCAGTGAAGAGTTTGAACTGCTGCTGCGAGCCCGCTACCCTTTGATATATATTCCCACTTGCGAAGAAGAAAGAGTGGAAGTTGCGATCGCAACCTGTGCGAAAAAACAGGGCAATCGCGGCATCTACATTTGGGATTTTGTCGATGGCTACCAGGGTAACCCCAACGATGCTGGCTTCGGACGCCGCAATCCCCTGCAAGCGTTGGAATTAGTAGAAAAAATAGCGGCTTCCGCTCCAGCTATTTTCATTCTGCGAGACTTTCACCGATTTTTGGAAGATGCCGGTGTTTCCCGCAAACTCAAAAATCTGGCGCGGTTACTAAAATCTCAGCCCAAGAATTTGGTAATCTTGTCGCCCAGAATCGCTATCCCAGAGGAACTCAGCGAAGTAATCACCGTCTTGGAGTTCCATCTACCTACGGCACCTGAGATTAAAGCGGAAGTTGAACGCTTGTCAGCAGCTACCGGAAAATCTCTGGAAGGCAAAGTTTTAGATGAAGTTGTCCGTTCGTGCCAGGGTCTTTCGATGGAGAGAATTCGCCGGGTGCTGGCAAGAGCGATCGCTACTCACGGCGAACTGCGTCCTGAAGACGTGGAACTGGTTTTGGAAGAAAAACGCCAAACCATCCGCCAAACCCAAATCTTAGAGTTCTACCCCGCCACTCAGAACATTTCTGATGTTGGTGGTTTGGATAATTTAAAAGATTGGTTGCTGCTGCGAGGCGGTGCGTTTTCGGAACGAGCTAGACAATATGGCTTACCGCACCCCAGAGGCTTGCTGTTGGTGGGAATTCAGGGAACTGGCAAATCTCTGATGGCAAAAGCGATCGCCCACCACTGGCACCTACCCCTACTTCGCCTGGATGTGGGGCGTCTGTTTGGCGGTTTGGTGGGCGAATCTGAATCCCGCACTCGTCAAATGATTCAGCTGGCAGAAGCTTTATCTCCCTGCGTGTTGTGGATTGATGAAATTGATAAAGCTTTTTCTGGAGTTGATGGTAAAGGCGATGCTGGCACCAGCAACCGTGTGTTTGGAACTTTTATCACCTGGTTGGCTGAAAAAACTTCGCCTGTGTTTGTTGTCGCCACCGCCAACAACATCCAAACGTTACCGGCAGAAATGCTCCGCAAAGGCAGATTTGATGAAATTTTCTTTGTCGGTTTGCCCACCCAGGAAGAACGCAAAGCAATTTTTGGCGTTCATTTATCCCGGTTGCGCCCTCACAACATCAAAAATTACGACCTCGATCGCCTTGCCTATGAAACCCCCGATTTTTCAGGCGCAGAAATAGAACAGTCTTTGATTGAAGCGATGCACATTGGCTTTAGTCAAAATCGGGACTTTACGCTTGATGACATTTTGGAAGCCGCCAGCCAGATAGTCCCACTAGCGCGAACGGCTCAAGAGCAAATCCAGTTTTTACAGGAATGGGCAGCAGCCGGTAAAGCTCGTCTAGCTTCTAAGCATAGCAGTCTTAGCTGTATAATTCAGAGCCAATTTCGATAGCCCAGTCTCTTGTTTTGTGGTAAACAATATAAAGTTATCTCTCCATTTTATTAAAATCGAGAGTATTATGGTACAATCATCGACTGACTGGGAGTAGGCATGAGTTTTTCTGGCCTTGTAAAATTTTTGATCGGTTTTGTGATCGCGATCGCGCTCATGATTGGCGCAGGGGTCGCGGCTGCACTATACTTTGTCACAAAATTAACTGCACCTCCTGACAAACCCATCTTTGCAAATGACAAACCAGCGGTCAAAGCCCAGGCAACAATAGCCAAGAGCCTGCCAAAACCTACGCCTACCAAGCCCGCTGCTACCACTCCAACACCTGCAACGCCAAGTAACACTCCCTCTGCTGAACAAGCTATTGCTACCCCAACACCGAGCGATACTCCTTCTCCAAAACCACTGGAGCCGGGAGCCTACAAAGGCCGCGTCACCTGGTCGAAGGGCCTCAGTCTTCGGGGTGGGCCGAACTTGGAGTCCGATCGGATTGGAGGTGTAGCTTATAACCAAAACATCGTTGTTTTGGCCGAAAGCGATGACAAAAGGTGGCTGAAGATTCGCGTGGAAGATGGAGATACCGAAGGTTGGGTCAAAGCAGGTAATATAGAGCGGGTAGAATCACAGTAGACGAGGTAACCCTACCTTACAACCCTCTCGATCGGTTCGCCCACAAAAATCCTGATTTATAACATTGCTTGCGAAAATTGAGCTAGGGAGTATAAACAGATTTATGATGGCAATATGAACTTTTTAGCTGCTGATATGTTTGCCTAGATGAATGATTAGGTTAAACTCTTGTTCAAGCAAGAATATCTGTCAGCTAAAATTAAAAATGTACAACCCTCTGTAAATAGAGTGGCTAGTAAAAGTTTTACAGGACAATTATGGAAACCCTTGTCTATATACATCTTGCAAGTGCCTATGAGGCAACTGGGGCAACTGACAATCCGGCCAGTCCCAGACTGCTAAAAGTTTCTCAGCACAAAGTCAACTGGAAAAAACTTTCCAGAAAAGTCTGCGTTCATGTGCTAAGTTTTGCGATCGCATCCCTGGGCTTGGGAATGGCAGGTCAGGCGATGGCCGCCATGCGCCAAGGCTCTAAAGGCCCAGAGGTATCAGAACTCCAGCAACAATTGCGACAACTCGGCTACTTTAATCGTCGTGCGACTGGGAGTTTTGGCCCTCTCACCAAGACAGCCGTCATCAAGTTCCAGCAAGATCTAGGGCTGACGCCAAATGGCATTGTAGAAACAGAAACTCAACAAGCTTTACAGAATAAAATTGGCGGCAGCGAGAAAGCCACTCCTGGCAGTCCTGACAACCGTCCCACCCTGCGAAAAGGTTCAAAGGGTTCCCAAGTCAGCTACCTCCAGCAACTGTTGACAGATGCAGGTGTTTATGACGGACAAGTTAATGGCGTCTTTGATTCGCCAACTAATACCGCTGTTAAGCAGTTCCAGCGCTCCAGCGGCTTAGCCGTTGATGGAATCGTCGGCAAACGAACCTGGACAACCTTGGCATCGGGCGACGCGCCAACTGCCAATCAGCCGTTTGACAGTTCTCCTTTTACCAATCAAAGCAGCCCACAGCAAGGCTTTAGCGAACCCGTAACCACACCTGTACTGCGGCTGGGGGACAGAGGAACAGCAGTTAGTGCTCTCCAGCAGCGTTTGGGAGATTTAGGCTATTTCAAGAGCCGTCCCACAGGTAGTTTTGGCTCGGCAACTAAAGCTGCTGCGATCCGCTTTCAGCGAGATAATGGACTCAGACCTAATGGAATTGTGGAGCAAAAAACCCAAGCAGCATTACAAAACACTGGTTCGCCCGGTAATTTTAATGTGAGCGAGTTACAAAAGCGCCTCCAAGAACAGGGCTTCTATCGAGGGCCGATAGATGGTAATTTCAACGCTCAAACCAAAGCGGCGGTTAAAGAAGCCCAGCGTGCCTACGGGATCGATGAAAGTGACATTCTGAAAGTGAAATTCTAAGGATTCTGCAAACGGAATAGCTCTCAGATATCCGATCGATCTGGGAGCTTAAAAAAGACCCTAGTTTTACACGGGTAGTAAAGCCCGTTGGCAGGTAGGACAAATGGCGTGGATGGTTAGCTGGCAATCAAGCAGGTGATATCCTTCTTTTTCTGCTGTTTTGGTTCCTATTTTTAGAATCGAATCGTTTTTGAATTCGATCGTCTTATTGCAGCGAACGCAAATAAGATGATCGTGGTGATGCGGATAGGGCTGATTGAGTTCGTAGTGTTTGTGTCCTTCCCCCAGTTCCAGTTCCCGCAGGATGCCCATGCGGGCCATTAACTTCAGGCTCCGGTAGATGGTGGACAGGCTGATCGGTTCTCCTTGATTCTCTAGCAGATTATAAAGATCTTCTGCACTGAGATGCTTACCTTTAGGAAGCTCTTGAAAAACATTCAGTATGGTCTGGCGTTGGGGAGTCAAACGCCAGCCTCTGTCATTAAGTTCCGCTTTCAGTGCGGATGTCGTGTAGGCAGTCATCTTCACCTTCTCAACAAAGGTACTCTATTGAAAATCATACACAATTAACGAGTTATTTTCAACAAAAATTGCTTATTGAGAATTAGTCTTAATTAACTAATTTATAGCAATAGTCAAGGCTATTAGGACATCCTAAAACGCCAGAACCAATTCACAGCAAGCATTTCACTTTTGACTTTTGCTATACCTGGCTCATACCAGGACTCTAATTAAGTTGAAGGTGAAGAACCTGTTTGCGAGAAGGTTCTGAGGCATGACCAATTGCTAGGGAGCAAGGAAGGCCATCCCTGACGCAAAGCTTCAGGACAGATGGTATGAATGGTCAACTGGCAGTCCAGCAGATGTAATCCCGTTTTTTCAGATTGCTTGAGGCCAATTTTCAAAATTGAGTCATTTTTAAATTCGATCGTCTTGTTGCATTGAATGCAGACTAAATGATGATGGTGATGGGGATAGGGCTGATTTAGTTCGTAATGTTTGTGTCCTTCTGCCAGCTCCAGTTCTCGCAAAAGGCCCATCCTCACCATTAATTTGAGAGTTCGGTAAATAGTAGACAGGCTGATCTGTTCTCCTCTAGTCTGTAGCACATTGTGCAGGTCTTCAGCGCTGAGATGGTCGCCTTTGGGAAGATGTTGAAAAACTTGCAAAATTGTCTCCCTCTGGGGAGTCATACGCCAGCCTTTCTCATTCAGCTCGGCTTTAAAAGAGGTCGCTGTGTAGTTAGTCATAATTGACTTTCTCAAAAAGTCTTCTATATCAGGTAAGGATACACAATTTAGCATCTAATTTTCAAGAAATCCGGCTTATTGAGAATAAATAGCTAAAAGAATTTTTAGCTATTTAGTTTATTGAGAAAATCTATAATTAGTTAAATAATTAATAAAAATTGGCATCAAAAAAGATTGGTGATAGCCGATCGCGACTTTAACCGAGGCGTATTGGGATTGGTGGTAGGCGCTCGACAAAAAATTAGGGACTAGAGAAAACTTCTCTAGTCCCTCTCTAGTTCTACCTCCGATCAGCTGAAGGATTCTAGATAATCCCGCACCCGATTGCGACGCTTAGGTTGCCGCAACTTTTGCAAAGCTTTCGATTCAATTTGGCGGACTCGCTCGCGAGATAGATCCAGCGCCCGACCAATTTCAGCCAGGGAATAGGCATGACCATCTTCTAAACCAAACCGCATGAGGATGACATCGCGCTCCCGGCTGGTTAAATCGGCTAACAGGTGCTGCAAGTCGCGAGAGAGAGCTTCTCGCATTAAGGTTTCTTCAGGAGATACGTCCTCAGTTTCCAAAAGATCGCCCAGCTCGGTGTCTTTTTCTTTGCCCACTTTGGTTTCCAAAGAAACAGAGCGGGGCACTCGGAACAACACTTCCCGCACTTGCAGGGGTGTCATCTCCAATTCCTTGGCAAGATCTTCCAGAGTCGCGGTGCGGCCTTTTTCTTGGGAAATTTTCCGCTGAGCTTTCTTGATTTTGTTGAGTTTTTCGGTAATGTGAACCGGCAGGCGAATCGTGCGGCTTTGAGTTGCGATCGCCCGCGTGATGCCCTGGCGAATCCACCAGTAGGCATAAGTGCTAAAGCGATAACCTTTGGTAGGATCGAACTTCTCGACAGCTCGCTCCAAACCCATCGTTCCTTCTTGGATTAAATCCAATAATTCTAGGCCGCGATTTTGATACTTCTTAGCAACCGACACTACCAAGCGCAGGTTTGCTTTGATCATGTGTTCCTTTGCCCGCACGCCGTCTGCTTGGATCTCGTCTAGTTCCTCAATATCCAAAGCAGTCAGTTCTGCCCAGCGTCTTTTGCCGGTAGCCAAAGTTTGCTTGAGTTCGGGAACTGTCAGGCAGGCGGCGGCAGCCCATCGTTCCCAAGACGGACGATGCCCCAGGTTAGCAGCTAAACGATCGTGGATCTCAATCAATCCGACATAGAGCCGAATCGTCTCATCTTCCTCCTGGGCGGCTAGTTCTCGTAATTCCAGCAACCGCATATAGCGCTGGACTTGTTGTGCTTCTGAAACTTCTTCATCTCGCCCTAGCAAACGCACGCGACCGATGTCTTGAAGGTACAAACGAACCAGATCGGTAGTGCGACGGCTGGTGCCTTGCTGAGGGTTGGCAGCGTCTGCCTCCTCCAAATCCAGATCGACCAGATCCCTGGCTATTTGTTCAGCGCTGTCTTCTAGCTCAAAGCTAGCGGCATCTAGTTGACTCTCGTAGGTGGCATCGGCGGAATAAAAGGTTGCTGGCATACTGATTGCCTCAACTGCTCCAGGTGACAAAGGGGCTTTCTTGAAAAGGCTATTTGTTTCTAGTTCTGGTATTTTCCAAGACTAGAAACACGGCTTGGTTTTGCCTAGTCGGCTTAATTACTGGTGATGCACTCTTGTCTTAGACACTAGCGATCGTCTTAGCTTGCTCGTACTCTACGTATCGAGAGTTACTCGAATCGATAGAAATGCTGGCATTGAGCAGCTACACGGTCAGCAACGAAGTTTTTTGACTTTTAGCATTTGTCAGCTAGTATAAGGAAAAGATCGATGGGTCAAGGGTGACCTCTGTCAAAGGCTTAGTTAATCTACATCACTAGATAGATGCTTTCCCGATCACTGTTAAAATACCCACTGCCAAATGTCTTTGGGCGCGACGTTCAACTCTCCGACCTACTGTACTCTGGCTTAACGTCTCGCAACATTAGTGCTTCCACGGCGACTTGGGGAGTCACTTCTCCCTTGAGCAAGCGATACACCTGATAAGAAATAGGTACAGCAATTTCCTGTCGAAGGGCCTGATGAACTAGCACTTCGGTTGTATTCACACCTTCGGCGGTTCCCTCCAAGGAAGCCAAAATTTCTGGTAGGGTTTCGCCTTGGGCGAGTTTGTAACCAACTTGGTAGTTGCGACTGAGGGCGCTGTTGCAAGTGGCTAGTAAATCCCCTAATCCTGATAAGCCATAAAATGTGTCGGTATTAGCACCCCAACGATCGCCTATGCGGATGATTTCGGCTAAGCCACGGGTGACAAGAGCGGCTTTGGCATTGGTTCCGAGTTGCAAACCATCACAGGCACCAGCTGCGATCGCAATTACATTTTTCAGTGTACCACCTAGTTCTACACCCAAGGGATCGGCATTGGTATAAACGCGAAACCGATTTGAGTTAAACACCCCTTGCACCACAACTGCTGCATCCGCGTCTTTACTCGCAACAACAGTAGCTGCTGGCAATCGGGCCTGAATTTCTTTGGATAAGTTTGGCCCTGCTAGAATTACGACGGGATGAGATGGAAATGCCGCTTGCCAAATTTGAGAGGGTGTGCAAGTTGTAGACGGGTCTAATCCTTTGGTAGCAGTGACAAAAATCGTTGTAGGGGAAATCGGTAAGCAAGAAACTTGCTCTACAACTGGTCTGACGCCTTTCATTGAGACGGCTGAGAGGATAATATCGACACCTGCTATGATATCGTCTAGGCTTTGGGAACATTCACGAGACCACAAACGCACGCGATGACCGTTCGCCTCTGCTAGAGTCGCCAAAGTCGTACCCCAAGCACCTGTTCCCAGAATAGCGATCGATTTTGGATTTTGCGCGAAGTGGGCGTCTTGGCGGTTCCCGTCACGATGCCCACCTTCGCAAGAGAGGATTTTGGATTTTGGATGATTCGTTTCTTCGTTAGTTTCCATTACCATTAGCCAATAAAAGCCTAGAAGAGTCTATCCTCAAAGTAGGTTTGGATATTTTTAACCACAGATGAACGCTTCGGAATGGAGATTTTTGCTTCGTTGCGATCGCATTACTCCCAACGGTTGTGGAAGACTATAGTGGTCGGGCGAAGCATTGCGGGATTAATCTTAATTCAAAACCGAAACGTTAATCCCGCAATGCTTCGCCCCTACATAATCTTTTGGCGGGAACGGAGTAAGAGCGATTTTGGATTGCGGATTTTGGATTATTGGTTTATAACTCAATCTAAAATCGACTGCGGGGGTAACGTTCCATCAATGCTCTTACTTGCTCTGCATGATATGAGCTACGAGTCAAGGGTGAAGCAACAACTTGTAAAAATCCGATTGATTCGCCAAACTCTTGCCATGCGGCGAATTGTGCTGGCGGAACAAAGTTATCGACTTTTAGATGTTTTTGACTGGGTTGGAGATATTGTCCTATGGTCAGGATATCGCAATCGACATTTCGCAAATCCTGCATGACTTCCCGAACTTCAGCGTCCGTTTCTCCCAGTCCTACCATAATGCCGGATTTAGTATAAACCCAAGGAGCTAATTCGCGCGATCGCTTCATTAATTCCATTGTCCGCTGATATTCTCCTTGCGGACGCACTCGCCGATACAAACGGGACACTGTTTCCGTATTGTGATTCAGCACTTCTGGTTCTGCTTGCAAAATACCTGCGAGTGCTTCCCAATTACCGCATAAGTCAGGAATCAGCACTTCAATTGTCGTACCGGGGGAACTAGCGCGAATTGCTTCAATGCAGCGCACAAACTGAGATGCGCCGCCATCTGGTAAATCATCCCGGTTTACCGAGGTGATGACAACATGATTTAATTTTAGCCGCCGCACCGCTTCTGCTAAGCGTTCCGGTTCCGTGGCGTCTAGGGGTTTCGGCTTTTTCTCAAAATCGATATCGCAATAAGGACAGGCTCGCGTGCAAGCAGGCCCCATAATTAAGAATGTAGCAGTGCCATTGTGGAAACACTCGCCAATATTCGGGCAAGAAGCTTCTTCGCAAACGGTATTCAGGGATAAATCGCGCAAAATCTCCTTAACAGTGCCAACGCGCTCCCACTGAGGCGCTTTTACCCGCAACCACTCCGGTTTTACTACCACGCCTGCCTCTAACTGCTGAACTACGATCGATCGTTTGTAGGGGCGGGTTTAGCAACTATTTGCGATCGAAGCAATCATTCATCTCGCTCCACAACCCGCCCTTACAAGTTTCTATGATAACAGCCATTCGATTTTGGATTTTGGATTTTGGATTTTGGATTGTCAGTGGGTATTTACGCTAAAATGTGGTATCATAGAAAAACTGGTGTTTAAAGCCGGGATGTAGCGCAGCTTGGTAGCGCACCTCGTTCGGGACGAGGGGGTCGCAGGTTCAAATCCTGTCATCCCGATATTTTGCAGGTTGGTAAATTATTTGTCTGGGGTGACAGATTGTTGTCATGATTAACAGATTAATGACTTTGTTGCTAGATTGAGGTGATTATAACTGTTTTGACAACAGTTCACCAATTGGTGTTACCTGTCTTCTTCTAATACGGCGACAACGCTGCAAGGACTAAGGTAGAAGGAACCAGATTTTACTAATACGGTTTCGTCTCGGTGGTTTACGAAAAACAAATTTAGGAGAGAATTTATGCTCAAAACAATTCAGGGAATTTATCGGGATGGTCAAATTGAATTAAATGAAATTCCTGATAACATTCCCTCTCAAACACAAGTTATTGTTACATTTATTACACAAAGTAACTCCGAAGAGTTAAACAATCAGATAACAACTTACCACGATCTCGATTTTTTATCGGGAACTTGGAGTCAAGAAGATGAAATTGAGTTCTTAAGCCATACTAATGAATTTAATCAAATTGATGAAAAATTATGGCAGTAAGAGCTATTTCACTAGATACGAATGCTTACGCGGCCTTTAAAAGAAACGCTCCTGAAGCAATTGAAATTATTAGGAACGTTCCCATGATTGGTATTAATAGTATTATTCTAGGAGAGTTACTTGGCGGATTTGTATTGGGGACAAAAGAAGCTGTCAATCGTCGTGAGTTGAAACAGTTTCTTAGTTCTAGTCGAGTCAACCTTTTTTCTATAGATGAGGAAACCGCTGTATTACGCTCTTATCTATCGTTCTTTGAGAAGCAAAGGTCACCCGATTCCAACTAATGATATGTGGATAGCTGCAACGGCGCTTCAGCATGATTTGGGTTTGTTTAGTTACGATATTCAGATTTTAAGACTGAATTAATTTTGCTTGTTCACTTATGGCTACCCTCGATTAGAGAAATTACATTTAATTCTGGTATTGAAAAGCGTCGGCACTCGGCAACGCTGATGGTGTAGCGAACATCACCAATGCCATTTCGGAGATCCGCTTCAATAATTCTGGGAAAATCTCCCTCGACTTTGAAATAGTTAACTTCTCGTGGGGTATAGCCAATTTGTTCATAGTAGGGAGTATGTATCTCTAGATAGCCAACTTCAAAAAGGAGTGTTTCTAATTGTTCTTTAGCTATAGGGTCATTTTCGAGAAGTGACCTAAGACTGACGACAATATCCGGTAGAGACTCACCCCGGTTTTGTCTAGCATCGAGGGATAAGTGCAGTAAAATCAGTGTACCCGTGCCAGTATCATCTAGTTGCCTTTCGCTGGAGATCGCTAGTTTCTGATGCTGTTTGGCTACAGTAGTTTTGACTTCAATAGCACAGTGTTGAAACTGGAAATCCTGTTGAGTTCCTTTTGCACCTGTCCAGCATTCGACTCCTTGGCGAGAACCGATTTGAGGAATGACAATTTGCCGCAGAAACCAGAGTTCACCATATAGTCCTTGCTGTTCCGCTTGGCTGAGTCCTTCGGGGCTATGTTTTTCTAAGAATGCTTGCCATCGCCGCAGACGGGTAAAGAATGCCGCTACAGCGTTTTGCTCATCCGCAATCGGGGAAATTTCATCAACAATGTCCTGTACTAATGTTGTAAAGATATCGCTGTAACGCGAGTTAATAAGTACCAGTTGCAGGGTGACATGGGCATCATCATCACCTTGCAGGGCTACACGCCTAACCTCAAAGCAGTTGGAATTCGGAAAAATTCCACCTTTCCCGATTGATTTGTGCTTCACCCGCATCATCAGCAAACGTGCATTAGAAGGTCTTTCAATAGCGAGATAAACATCGTATGTAACTTCTGGCAATAGGCGGCGGGTGATATAGCCAGAGGTTACATTTGGAGTATCATCTTCCAGTAGTTTCCAGGTATTTTGTACCGTCATAGCTGACCAAATTCCTCTTGCCAGTACACATTGTTAACCTTATATTCGACCATCTGGGCTGTCTTGCTATCGGGGAAACTCAGCACAAAACCGATGACAGGAATTTCCGAATTGATTACTTCCGGCTCTAGTGGATAAAGCAGCAATAAGCCGTTCTTTGGTGAACGCTTGGAACGCAAAACTTTTCCATCAGGTGTATTGCCAGCCCCCGGTGGTTTACCAGCCTCTTCTCGCCTCCTCCTAGTGATTTCAAGAATTTCCTCACGAGTTTCTTTGGGTAAATCGAGCCATTCATCGGTTGGACTCAGAAGCCGAGACTTGCTGAGGCGATATTCCTGAGAAGATTCAGGGGAGGCATTCTTACGCAGAGTTGTACCTACTTCATGTCCAGCAATACACCTTTTTTTGCCGCGACTATTTGATATAATAACAACTGTCCATAACACGAGTTCTTGTTGGGGAAGTTGAGCGTTAATGTAATCTACAAGGTGTCTGGTGTTCGCAGTTTTAACTTTAGGATGTGATTGATAGCCTGAAATAAAACTGGTGATTTTTTTAGCGGGGACATCTTGCCATATATAGTTGTTGCTTTCTTTCCTAGAGTATTCGCCAAGTGTTCTCAGCAGTTCTTCAGTAACTTCAAGGTTTTGCTGGTTTTTATTTTCATCCTTGTAGAAGATGGTAGTTTCACTAAGGCTTCTGGTGTAGGAGAGCCGCATGACAGTACCTGTCTTCATCTTATTAGCACCAGTGATCACCAGCCCCTGTGGGTGCGTGCGAACTTTTAGACCGAATTCATCAGGTGTCGCTCCGACATCAGCCATATAGTCAAACTCCTGTCGGAGTTCCTCACTCGCAACAGTGATGTGTTCGTACCATTCAACCAACTCATCAGTTGTGTATAATCGGCAAAGATCGAGATACCCTGGTCTGTACCCAAACCATCGACCCATCTGCATCAGCGTATCGTACATTTTTGAGGCTCGGAGATAATAGCTGACGCTCAGACCTTCCAAAGTCAGACCACGAGACAATTTATCACCGCCGATCGCAATAACACTCAGCCCGTTCTTGTGTTCCCAGTAGTCCAGTACATCCTTGGCTGTGCCGTTGATTTTTTTAATCTGAATCTTAGAGGCTGCCCGGTGCAGTAAGGGTTCAACTTCTTCCCACGAAAGTGACTTTAGTTCTGGATCGGGTATGGATGAGATTATAGATGAAGTGGTTGGTAGAAAGTCATCTTTCCATAACTGCTCAAATTCTTCCTCTAGCTTCCCTGTTACTTTGCCATCGCTGTGTCGCAATCCTTTTTGTAGGGAAGTCAACTCATCTTTGACTTGCTTTGCTACCTCAGATTGGACAGCCGTAAAACGGGCAACATGAACTAGCATTGAGTTGTGATCGTTCTCCTGTCCTCGCACAATTCTGACAGCGCAACAAAGAATAAACGCCCTAATCGCCTCCTTGAGAGACCCTGGAAGTTCACCCGGAACGTGGTCTTTTTTGTGTTTGTCTGGCATCCATTCTTTTTGGTCGTCCACTGATCTGATGATAGGCAAAGGTTCTGATGCTTCAAGACCAATTGCCGGGTCAGTGTCCAGCCCAAATACCTGCACTGGGCCAATGTAGTTTGATGGTGCAGGTAGGTTGATAATAAAACTACGTGGAAAGAGATCGTCTCCAAATTCTTGATTTTTTTTATCTATATCTGGGTGTATGAAGATATTAGCAAATGGTGTTGCTGTGTAACCCACATAAGCACTCTTTTCAAAACTGTGAAGCAGTTTCCTGATCAATCCATTGATTGCTGAAACATCATACTCTTCCTGAACTTTGCCATTTTCATCGAATAGTGGGGGATTTGTGTTGATCGAGGCGTTGTCTGCTTCATCATCAATGATAAGCAAGGGAACTCCTCTGACGATGCGTTTTCCTGATTTTTCATCTTTATCCCCCTGACGTAAAGCCCACTGTAGGAGATTTTTGAGTACAGTTGTATTCTTTTTAACAACAAACAATAATGGATTTCCTCCCCCTGCTGATATCCCAAACTGACCTGCTACTTTTCTATTAAAATCACCTTTATCAGAACTGTTTGTAGCTGAATCAGCAACCAGCCTCTTTCCAACAAGAATTCGCCCCGCTCCAATGGCGGAAGTCTCTTCTGTCAAAGCTCTGTGTAGTCGTGACTCATATCCGAGAAAACCTTCGTCTAAACGTAGCTGCGTTTGGCTCCGTAAGCTGTTCTGGATACCAGCAAGCACAATAATCAGTTTGTATCCTGCATCAACCGCCTTGCAGATAAGACCAGTATAGTTTGCTGTTTTTCCAGACTGAACCTGTCCAACAACCATTCCTCTCCGATCCCAAGCTCCTGAACGCAAAGGGTTCTCTAAGCGTTCAAGAATAGAGTCTGTCAACTGATCTAAACCTTTCGTAGTTGCTGGGGCCCAGCCCTTTTCTTCCTCCAAATAACGTGCATAACGGTTCCAAAAAGCCCAATTGATTTCACTGTTGCGGTCAGCCAACCAAGGGATGTGACCCTCTTGGTTTTCCAAGACACGACCTACACCCATCCAGATGTTGAAAAGACTTTCAAGTTCCCGGACGAGCTTTTCCTCATCTACCTCAACCGCACGGCCCTGTTCGCTAGTTCTGGTAGAATCAATGGCTATTTTGACTTTTTCCTCAATGATTTGTCTGGTGGGTGTGTGTTCACGCTTCAACAGAGCTTGAGCCACCTGACGAGCTGTATCGTAGTCGTTCATTTTAGGTATTCTCCATTTGTCTGCTTTTAGTTTTGAAATGTACTTGAGGTCTACCTGAACCTAGATTAACCCCTTTCGGACTGAGCCTCGTAGTAGGCTTGTACTTGTTTTACAATGGGTCTGGCGATCGCTTCAGCCAAAAGAGGTGGTACTGAATTACCAACTAATTCAAACATCCTAGTCATAGGTGCATCAAATACAAAATGATCGGGGAAACTTTGAAGCCTAGCAGCTTCTCTTACAGAGATACTTCTCGTTTGTGTTGGATGGATATAGGCTAAACAATCTTTCTGCATATGTGCCGTTAGTGTCCATGAGGGTTTATCCCAGTGCAAGCGTTTATACTTATCATCAAAAATTTCGTCGCTGTAGCGTTTTAACTCATCAGGGATATTTTTATATTTACCCCCTTGAGGCATGATGCTAAAGATATGCAAATCTTTATCATTATGCGATCGACAAAGATGATTCATTACCGTATCGTAAGATTTATTTCTCATTAGCTTTTGATACTCAGATTCAGGCGAAAATTTGTAAGCTTTAGGAGAGTCAATTTGCTTTGGTGCAGTGCTTTTACTCTTCAAAGGTAAACACATAGGCTCTAATTCTGGTAAATCTCCAATTGCTTCCCCTACAGAGACAGGAGAACCTGTCTTTGCATCTGGGAACTCGAAAGTTAGATTCGTATCTTTACGCCTACCAACAATAAATAAGCGTTTTCGGATTTGAGGAACACCATAATCAGAAGCGGTTAGAATTCGATAGCTAAGATCATAGCCTGGATAATCATGCTTTTTTCTAGTTAATCCATTTTCTAAATCTCTTATAAAAGTAGGAAATATCCAGTGATTGAGGAGATAGTTGACATTTTCAATTACAAAAAACAAAGGCTTATAATATTGAATAAATCTAATAAAATCCTCATATAAGAAATTTCTAACATCACTTTCAATCTGTTTGCCTAAAGACTTCATTTTACCAATGCCTACTACTGAAAATACTTGACAGGGTGGCCCCCCAATTAAAATATCAATTTCTCCCGGAGTGATATCCAGTTTACTCAAATCAGTAATAGATTCGATAGAGTGAGCATCACGCATCAGTTTACAGTTAGGGAAATTTCTATGATGAGTTCTTATAGCATGAGGATTTTTATCAATTCCCCCTAATATTTCACAGCCAGCATTCTGAAAGCCTAAGCTCATCCCACCTGCACCGCAAAAAATATCGAGTACAGTAGGTGATTTTATATTTTTGGTTTTCGACTTAAATTCAAGCATCATCTAAAAAACTGCGCCACTTTTAATGGTTTGATATTCAAAAATATAATAACAAATTTCTGATTATTTTTTTCAACAAATTTTGATTTCTTGTTGCTATGTCATCATACCTTATCCTCTGCTCAAGCTTACAAAATGCGATCGCCTGGTTAGAACGTCTTGCATCTGGCGAAGTCCAAATCATCACCCGCCCGGAAATCATTGTCCCCATTCCAGATACCAACCCAGCCGAAGTACAGCAACGACTGGCGCGTTACGGCGACTTCTCCACCCTCAACCGCCACTGGAACCAAACCCACAGCGCCACCACTCACCAACGCTTACAGGAAAATCCAGAAGAGTGGGCGCAATACCATACTTTGTATCAAAAGTCAAGAAAAGATTGGGCTGTAATCCCATACGAGGAGATGATTCGTTGGTGTCAACAACGTAGCGACTACACCATTGGCGATTTTGGTTGCGGTGAAGCGAAATTAGCTGAGGCAGTTTCAGATAGACATACAGTTTACAGCTTTGACCATATTGCTATTAATAATAATGCGATCGCTTGCGATATGGCGCACGTTCCGCTAGATGATGAAACTCTAGATGTGGCTATTTTTTCTCTTTCTTTGATGGGTTCAAATTTCACCGACTATCTGCGGGAAGCGCATCGTACTCTGAAACTTGACGGTCAATTACATATTATCGAATCAACTTCACGGTTTAGCGACAAAGGTCAATTCCGAACTGACTTAGAAAATTTGGGATTTACCGTTATCAGCATTCAGGATATGTGGAAATTTACCCACATCCGTGCTATCAAGACCGAGAGATTTTAAAACTTAGATTATCTTAGAGGCGATCTGGGCCCCTGCCCAGATCTGGTTTTATTAGATCGCACCCTATATCACTACGACTTCAGTACTGGCGTGCTGAAGGCTACTAAGCCTCAATCTCAGTCATCTTTCGGGCCAAAAACCATCTGTAAAATCATCTGCTCTCCGCCTTCTCGGTGATGCCGATCGGCCCATTGGCGAATGACCTCATCGAGTTCCTCTAAGGCCCGATCGACGCGATCGAGCGGAATATCCAACTCCTCCAAAAGTCTCATCACATAGCGCTGTCGCTCTTGCCAACCTTTCATCAGACGGAAATACCTGGCCGTATCCTCAACCATGATGAAAGTGCGCTCCTCATCGTCTGAGGGCGAGTAAGAAGCGCGGGTGAGGGCGTAGAAAGGCAGCCCCCAAGGACAATCAATTCGCGTCACCGTCCCGGCGTAGATCAGGCGACGCTTGATATGCTCTGCCAAAGCTTCGCTCAAAGGCACTTGTCGTTCCAGCGGCAAATCTTGCTGAGAGCGGTTGTGGAGAAATTCGATCAATTCCATGAATTGAAAGGAGTTGACCAGTTGAGCGTCCGGCAGAAGAGGGGGGAGTTTTTCCTCAATCTGCCGTTTCTCCTCGGATGTGAGGCTAGTACCGGAAATGCGCGATCGCCCTGGCATCCACGGATACTGTTCCATCCAGACATAAGGAAACTGAATCAGATAGCGGGGCTCCTGAGAACCCAGCATCTTCAACAGCTTACCTTCAGTCAGAGCTTCCCTAACTTCCTCAACTATTGCCTTAACCCGTTTCGGCTCAATATGGTGCAAATGACCTGTCATTCGCAGGTTTTGGCCCTGCTCCAGATAGGTCATGTAAATGGCGCATTTTGCCGCTGTCGCCGCTGCATCTAGAAACGCCCCATGCCGGTGCCCACTCGTTCTCATGGCACTAAAGGCCAGATAAAGCATGATCTGATCCATTGCACTAGGGCTGAGGCGTTTGATCAGATCGAGGTCATTGCTCATGTTAGTAGGGATGGTATCACTATGATACAAAATTTTGAGGCACGGACGATCATTTCACGCTGCGGATAGCCAGACCTTTCAAGCTATTTGTAGAACACATTTAGCTTAAAGCCTACCGATGCGGCAAAAATGAAATGATTGCTTTCCCGCACTCATTATTTCTTGTTTTACGACTTTTAAGTCAAGTTTAAGACGAACCCTGCTTTCCAAAATTTAGCCTATCTAAGGCGTTGAAGCCCACTCATCTGGCTCTTTCGTGCTTACTATGCTATGGCAGAGGGGCAGAGGGGCAGAGGGGCAGAGGGGCAGAGGGGCAGAGGAGAAAAGAAATAAAAATGTTCTTGAATGAACAAAAGCATAACAATTCCGAAAGAGCCAGAAAAATTGCGATCGCCTATCGATATCTGCTGATTTGACAGGCTTCGCTGCATAAAAGCGGATAAGTTTTCAGGCTTGGCTGTCTGTAAAATCAGAAGGAAAAGATATCAACCGCGATCGCTTGGTTTACAATCAGAGCTTTAAAGCGTCACAAAGCAAATTATGGACACCCCCCCCTTCTTCCGCTGCCTCGATTGCAATTGGCAACAGCTATGAAGTGTTGCTCCAAGGGGAGGCTTTGGGATATAAATTGTTCCGAACTGTTAAAATCCAAAGTCTTGGTTGAGCGATTCCCAAGCTCTTGGGAAATAGGAGTGAAGAGAACCAAGAATAAACCCATCCAAATAGTAGAACTGTGATGTCCCATAAAAAATCGTTGTGTTTGCGTCTCTAATTCCTGTTACAGACACTCCGATTTCCCATCAGGACAAATTTTTAGGAGTTATCCTAAAATTCGTTCTAGCTGAAAACATAGATCGGTTTTTACGTACTGATTTAACTCATTTTAAAACTCTATGAATTACGCATTTCAACAGAGAAATGAGGTGATAATGTATAAGCAGTAAGCTACCTCAAGGGATGTGTGAATTCGTTTTTGGTAATAGCCGAAATCCCTGCTCTGCTGTACTGGATACCAACCTAAAACTGGACAAACCTCACCCCCCCAACCCCCCTCTTCGAGATCGGAGAGGGGGGAGAAATACTCTCGTCCCCGTCCAACCTCCGTCGAAGAGGTCAAAAAGGGGGGAGAAATACGGAGAAATACTCCCGTGACCCCTACTCCTCGTCAAAGGGGGGGTGAGGGCGAGACTGTCCCGGCTTAAGTTGGTAGCCATTCAGAACCTGCCACTGCCGCAATCCTTACGTAATGCGCCCCTTATGGCAGCAAAATGGTAAAGTTTAATATCAGTGGGCAAAAAAGGATAGGTGTCAACAACCCACCACCAAGCCCAGGACAGCTATGGTAGGGGTCATTCGCGGGGAAGACAGATGAAAGCACAGGTATTCAGAGGCGTCAACCAGCTGAGCTACGAAGAGGTGCCAATACCGCAACTGGAAGCGGATGAGGTGCTGGTACAGGTGCGGGTAGTCGGTTTGTGCCAGTCAGATATAAAAAAGATTCGCTATCCGCTTTACGAACCACCGCGCATCTTTGGACACGAAACTGCTGGTGTTATTTCGGCTGTGGGAGATGGAGTCAAAAAGATTCAGGTGGGACAGCGAGTTGTGGTGATGCACCACATTCCCTGTATGCACTGCGAATACTGTCTGAATGACAATTTCTCGATGTGCGATGTTTACAAGAACATCACTACAACTGCTGGGTTTGCTCCCAGCGGTGGCGGCTTTGCGGAATATGTGAAGGTTCCGGGTCACATTGTTCGCAATGGTGGATTGATTTCGATTCCCGATGAGGTGACTTTTGAGCAGGCTAGTTTTGTTGAGCCTACTAACTGTTGTCTTAAGGCGGTTAAAAAAGCTCAAGTTACTCCGGGTCAAACTGTGCTGGTGACTGGTGCGGGGCCGATCGGACTGATGTTCGTGATGTTGGTAAAATATTTTGGAGCTAGGGCTATAGCAACAGACCTCTTGCCATCCCGCATTGAGAAAGCCCTTGCTGTAGGGGCAGAAGCTGCGTTTGATGCTCGCGATCCAGAGTTACCGGCCAAATTAAAAGCACTAACGGGAGGTATGGGAGTTGATACCACTCTCCTAGCTGTTCCCAGCGAAAAAGCTTTCTTCCAAGCACTCGATTGCACGCGCAAGGGTGGGAAGATTCTGTTTTTTGCTGAATTCCCCGATCGGGTGGAAATTCCTATCAATCCCAATATCCTCTATCGTCGCGAAATTGATTTGATGGGCAGCTACAGTTCTTCGTACCGGGTTCAATCTCTGGCGACTGATATTGTGTTCAATCGGCGAATTGATGTGGATGCGTTGATTAGCGATCGCTATCCTCTTAAAAATCTAGCTCAAGCTGTGGAACAAGCGATCGCGCCAAACCCGGAAACCTACAAGATTTTGATTTACCCGTGACCCAGCACTCTGTCCGTTAGCTCAATAATTCCCTTTCTTATTCCAGAGTCTGTAGGACAATGCTGTGGTAGGATATGGCTATTGCTTGGCTTTTTTCTTCCTTCTAAAGTCTGATATAGTGTCCGCCAGTATTTCTTCGTTCCTCTAACTTAAGAAATGTACCTATAGATATGGAAAAATCAGCCCCTACCCGTGGGCAATTAGAGCGAACCCTGTCACAGCGTATCCAGGCTTTATATCGCTCTCAACTGGGCCATCAGCCCAGTCAAGTGACTTGCGAGATTTTTGATTCCAAAATTGTCATAATTTTGGAGGATACAGTTACCCAACCCGAGCAATTTCTGCTTAACAGCGGTCAACAAGAGTTGGCCGAACAGGTACGATCGGATTTAAATACGGCAATTCAACCACAACTCAAGGAATTAATCGAAGAAGTTGTGGGAGTTGCCATAATTGACTTGCTAAGTGATGCTAAATTGGATACAGGCCGTACTGCCACAATTGTTATTTTGGATAGGGAGCCTGAAGTTCGCGATTCTTCTACTAGCTCGAAGCGCCAGAAATAAAGGCTGTTTACTTCAAGTAGCGGCGCAGAATAAGTTCCAAATCATCAACTACATAAGGCTTAGTAATGTAATCATTACAACCTGCCGCTAGAATGTTAGTCCGGTCTTCTGCTCTTGCTAAAGCGGTGACTGCAATGATTGGAATCTTCTTTGTGCGGGTATCTTCCCTAAGACGAGTCACAATCTCTATACCGTTAATGTCGGGGAGCATAATATCAAGCAGGATTAGATCTGGCAAATACCTTTGTGCTAAAGCTATAGCCGTCTCGCCGGTGTCAGCAGTGATGAAAGCGCAACCAATCAGCTCGAGCGTAAAACCGATCAGCACTAAATTATCTTCATTGTCATCGACAGCTAAAACTAATGGCCTTTGGGCAACGGGCCGATCGCTGCTGCCAAGAGAAAATTCCATATCCATTCTCTGTTGGGGGAAATTGTAAATTGGTTGCTGCAAGCTTCGGCGTAAGACTGAACGAGGCATTCCTCAAGCGGCAAGATAAAAGTTTAGTCCTTATCTTCTCTCTGTAAAAGGGGGACTGAGGGTGTGGCGCTTGAAAGGGATTGGCCCGTGTAAAAATACGAAGGATGAACAGCTAATTTCATCCTTCATACCCCTAATGCTAGCTAATGAAGATATTTTAGTGTAAAAAAGTCAAAAAATGAATATTTTGACCGAAAATAATCTATAATCAAGATAATATTCCAAATATAGCAACCGCCTTGGCGATTAGGGCAGTAGGGGCGAACGCGAGTGCGTGCCGGAGGCATTAGCATTCGGGTAGTAAATATAAGGTTTTAACCAATAAATTATATGCCCGAATGCTTCGCCCCTACCGCAGATTTATGGCTTAACCGACGAAAGCGGTTGCTATACATCCAATAACAGCTGGACGCCCAAATATTAGGGAAGTGACCGAGGGTAATATAATAAAGTTAGTTTTTAGTGACCTTTGTGACAGTTTTTTTTATTTTTCCACTTGCAAAAACTGTTGTCCTTAAACATATATTCACCTCACATCAATATCAGGTCGATATATTTGGGATCTCCGCGCTGTTGAGTAAATACTTCTTTTGGCTCATTTTTGAAATTGTGTCGGCTGCTACGCTCAAAGTAGACAGCTAACATTATGCAGCTGTTCCTAAAGTGAGGTCTATGGATAAGCCGAGATCGAACCTGACACGACAGCAACTAGAACAAGTTTTTTCGCAACGCATCCAGGATTTGTACCGCAATCAAGTGGGACATCAGCCTGATAAAGTAACTTGCCAGCTGTTTGATAACAAACTTGCGATCGTGTTGGAGAATGCTATCTCCCGTCCTGTGCAACTTCTAGCAAAGAACGATCGCAGCAACTTGGCCCAGCAAGTAAGATCGAATGTTGATGCTGCCATTAAGCCACAGCTTGTGGAGGTAATTGAAGAAGTGATTGGCGTGTCTGTGGTTGACCTGCTCATCGACACTACCATAGAAACTGGTCGTACCGGCATTATCGCCGTTTTGGATGTCTCGCCTACAGTTAGCGATGCAAGCTGTCCCACCCCAAGTCAAACCAGAGATGGTGTCCGTAGATAACGATAGATGACTTTTTCTAAGTCCTCAAGCATATAGGGTTTGCTAAGGTAGCCGTCGCAACCTGCTGCTAGAATGCGATCGCATTCTTCTTCTCTTGCCAAAGCTGTGACTGCTACGATGGGAATTGTTCTTGTTTGCCAATGCTGCTTGAGGCTCGCGGTCACCTCAAAACCGTTCAAGTCAGGCAGAACAATATCCAACAAGATTAGATCGGGACGGTAAAGCTGAGCTAGCGATATAGCTGTTTTGCCATCTGCGGCAACGATTAGGGAGCAATTTAAGAATTGTTGAACAGCCAGGGAAACCAGCAGTAAGTTGTCTTCATTGTCATCCACAACCAAAACTACTGGGCAATTCGCATTAAGCGGCAGAGTATTGTTCAAGGAGAGTTGCATATCATCCATGCTCTGTTTTCAGGGGAAACTGTAAATTTAGGAGATTGTTATCTGAAAAAGAGTGGACGAGGCATTCCCCAAGCGGCACTAATGACAATTTGCAACTCTGACATCCCCACGAATAAGCATTTTTGCTTATTTTTACCATAAACTAAGGCTTGCTCGTTTGTCCTCCCAGAGAGGGGGGATAGAGGAGGCGGCAAAGAAGGGGGAGGTACGGTCGTGCGGTGGCGCTTGCAATGGATTGGCTCGCATTGATTCCACAGATTTTGGTCGTCCTAGTTCGCTTAGAGGCAGTGTCGCTCCACGAAAGTGGTAACAGCACATATCTGTAAGCTAAATTCAGTCAGGCCAAAAGATATTTAATTCTTTATTAAATCTTACCACCTTTAGACAGGAAAAGTTTAGAATGCCGGATTTATAGCAAAGTGCTTCGGATGCCGTGCTTTAGGACTGATATAGCTAGGGACTAGGGGCTTTCTTGCTAGGGACTAGGGGAAGAAGGGTTTAGAATCAAGGGCTTCGCCGAAAGAGAAAACCGCATTTATACAGATCCCATAAGCAACGAGTGTGAAATAATAATAGTAGATGGGGATCTAATCATCTTAGATTTTAAATGAGAATTTGAATCTAAAACCGACATAATTACGCGGGTAGCTCGGTAGGTGAGGCGAGAAGTCTCAGGGCTACCCCAATCTATTTGTGGAACTGGAGATCGAAACAATGGGTATCGCCACTATAAATCCGGCAACGGGAGAAACGCTTCAAAGCTTTGAGCCGCTGACGGAAGCAGAAATAGAAGCGAAACTGGATCTGGCAGAAAAAGCGTTTGTGGATTACCGCAAGACGACAATAAGACAAAGAGCCGAGTGGATGAATGAAGCTGCTCGAATTCTAGAGCGCGATCGCGAAGATTTTGCCAAAATCATGACGCTGGAGATGGGTAAGCCGATTAAGGCTGCGATCGCCGAAGTTGAAAAATGTGCCTTGGTATGTCGCTACTACGCCCAACAAGCCGCCCAATTTCTGGCAGATGTCCCGGTGGCAACCGACGCCAGCCAAAGCTTTGTGCGATACGAGCCGCTAGGTGCAATTTTAGCAGTCATGCCCTGGAATTTCCCCTTCTGGCAAGTATTTCGGTTTGCCGCACCAGCACTGATGGCGGGTAATGTAGGATTGCTCAAACACGCATCCAACGTGCCTCAGTCTGCTTTAGCAATTGAGGAGATTATCAAACAAGCTGGTTTTCCACCAGGAGTGTTTCAAACGTTGTTGGTGGGATCGGATCGAGTCGCTGCTATAATTGCCGACGATCGCGTAAAAGCTGCCACCCTGACTGGAAGCGAGGCAGCTGGTGCGTCTCTCGCCGCCGCCGCCGGTAAACATATTAAAAAAACTGTCCTGGAATTGGGTGGAAGCGATCCGTATATTGTCCTGGAAAGTGCTGATTTGGAAGCAGCGGTTTCCACAGGTGTGGCGGCGCGGATGTTGAATAACGGACAATCTTGCATTGCGGCGAAACGCTTTATCCTACAGGAAGCGATCGCAGATGAATTTGAAAAACGTTTCCTAGCCAAATTCCAAGCCTTAAAAATTGGCGATCCCATGAATCCTGACACGGATCTCGGCCCTCTGGCCACCCCAGATATCCTTCAAGATCTAGATAGGCTAGTACAACAGAGCCTTGAGAAAGGAGCAAAAGTGCTTACGGGTGGAAAACCTTTGTCCGATCGTCCGGGAAACTTTTATCCTGCCACAATTTTGACAGATTTCGCACCGGGCAGCCCAGCCGAGAGCGAAGAGTTTTTTGGCCCAGTGGCACTCTTATTCAGGGTGAAGGATATTGACGAAGCGATCGCACGCGCTAATGCAATTCCTTTTGGACTGGGAGCCAGTGCCTGGACTACAGTAGAGAAAGAGCGCGATCGTTTAATTTCGGAACTAGAAGCGGGTGCAGTCTTTATCAACAGCCTAGTCAAATCCGATCCGCGTCTGCCTTTTGGAGGCATCAAACGTTCTGGATACGGACGAGAACTGGGTGTTCAAGGAATTCATGAATTTGTAAACATTAAAACCGTTTGGGTAAAATGATAGCAACTCATACTTCATAATTAGATAAGGAGAATGAGTGAAATCAATTCGGTGGACAGACCATGCGCTCCAAATGTCAAGATGCGCTACTTTGACACAGGTTGACAACAGCAAATGCTCCGGCAGATTGTAGTCAAAGAAACTTCAGCATATCTAGTTGTAATTACTTTGTACAAAACTTTGCAGATTGCCAAATATAGCCATAGTCACATAGGTTAGGACAGTATAGAGCTATTCCCCGTAAGCAAGCGACTGTGTTTACGCGGCTTTTGTTGCACTTTGCTATATTTGAGAGAATGCCAGCCATGAAAGTAACCTATGACCAAGAAACTGATTCCATGACAATTACACTGCGCGAAGTTCCCATTAAAGAAAGCGACGAAGTTTACCCTAACGTTATTTTAGATATTGGCTATGATGACGCCATCGTTCGCTTTGAGATTTTGTCAGCATCAAAGGTTGTAGAAAAAATACCGGAAATGCAGGTTCTTGTCAAAGAATAAAACTATATACAATTCAAAGGAAAGTCAGATGAACACAGCGGAACTGTTGGTTCGTTGCCTGGAAAACGAAGGAGTAAAGTACATTTTTGGATTGCCAGGGGAAGAAAATCTCCACGTCCTAGAAGCGATCAGACATTCATCCATTCAATTTATCACTACCCGTCACGAACAAGGTGCCGCCTTCATGGCGGATGTCTACGGTCGTTTGACAGGACAAGCAGGAGTATGCCTTTCTACGCTGGGGCCTGGTGCAACCAACTTGATGACTGGTGTCGCTGATGCTAACTTAGATGGTGCGCCCCTTGTCGCAATTACCGGGCAAGTGGGAACAGACAGGATGCACAAAGAATCTCACCAATATCTCGATTTGGTCGCCATGTTTGCCCCGGTAACCAAATGGAATGCCCAGATTGTCAGACCCAGCATTGCACCAGAAGTTGTCCGCAAAGCGTTTAAAATTGCTCAGACAGAAAAACCAGGGGCTGTTCATATCGATGTGCCAGAAAACATTGCCGCTATGGAGGTAACGGGAGAACCACTCAGCAAGGGAAATTTGGAAAAAACTTTTGCTTCGTTTCGCAGTATTGAGAAAGCGGCAGAAATTATTTCCCAAGCTACTAATCCCTTAATTTTAGTGGGTAATGGAACTATTCGAGCTAACGCCAGTCAAGCTTTGACGGAATTTGCCACCAAATTGAATATTCCGGTAGCGAATACTTTTATGGCGAAAGGTGTGATTCCCTACACTCATCCTCTGGCATTGTGGGCGGTCGGATTGCAGTTGCGAGATTACATCAATTGTGGGTTTGATAACACAGATTTGGTAATTGCGATCGGTTATGACTTAATCGAATATTCGCCCAAAAAGTGGAATCCCGATGCCAAGATTCCGATTATCCATATTGGGGATACTCACGCGGAAATTGACAGCAGTTATATTCCCATTGTCGAAGTTGTAGGGGATATTTCGGATTCACTGGATGAAATTTTGAAACGGGCCGATCGCACGGACAAACCAGAATCCTATGCTATGGAATTGCGGGATGATATCCGCGCAGATTATGAAAAATATGCCAACGATGATGGTTTTCCCATTAAGCCGCAAAAGCTAGTATACGATCTGCGGCAAGTGATGCGATCGGAAGATATTGTCATCTGCGATGTTGGTGCCCACAAAATGTGGATGGCGCGGCACTATCACTCCGAAGAACCCAATACTTGCATTATATCCAATGGCTTTGCGGCGATGGGAATTGCGATTCCAGGTGCGATCGCAGCGAAGTTAGTCGCGCCCCAAAAGCAGGTGGTCGCTGTTACCGGCGACGGGGGATTTATGATGAATTGTCAAGAACTGGAAACAGCCCTCCGCATCGGCACTAATTTTGTTACCATCATTTTCAATGATGGCGGCTACGGCTTGATTGAGTGGAAGCAACAAAACCAATTGGGTCAATCAGCTTTTGTTAAATTTGGCAATCCCGATTTTGTCAAATTTGCCGAAAGTATGGGACTAAAAGGATACCGAGTGGAATCTACAGCGGACTTTATTCCTATTCTCAAAACTGCCCTTGCCCAAAACGTTCCTGCTGTGATTGATTGCCCGGTTGACTATCGAGAAAACCTCCTCTTTACTCAAAAAGCTGGTGAGTTGAGTTGCGCGATTTAATTAGTCATTGATCGGTAGAATGTAGGTTGGGTTTCGCTATCGCTTAACCCAACTTCAAGCGTCTTGTTGGTTTGAAGAAAGCGAAAGAGTTATAGCAACCCCAATCTCTGCACATCTTCCACCGACATCGACAGCGCTTGAGCTACTTGCTCTACAGTTAAACCCATTGCCAGCAGTTGGGGAATAGCATCCCGTTGGGTTTGCTCCGCGCGATCGGCCCGCTGGCGTTCCTGTTCGGTATGGAGGCGTTCGAGTCTAGCTTGTTCGCTACCAGTTAGCAATAAATTCCCCTGGTTATCCCACCAACGTAACCATCGCTGGGCCTGATTTTGATAGTTACCTTCCCAGACGCCTAACTCTACTCCCATCAGGTCGATCGGGTAATGTCCGCGATCGTTTGGTTCCAAACGGCGATAGCGAGTATTCACCCAGTTATAGACTTCCAATTCACTCGTTTTAATGATGTATATCGCATAGTAAGGAATCCGAACAATCTGCTCATATACCCAAAACTTTCCCGGTTTCTGGTTGACACCTTCTGGTAAGCGAGATAAGGGAGTATTGTCTCGTTCTTCAGAACCATTGCCACTAGCAAATTCGATCGCAATCAATGGCACAATATACTCGCGCCACAAGACGTAAGAGCGGCGAATTTCACCGTCTACTAGGGGTGGAACGTTGGGAATGTAGAACCAGTCAGGGGCTTCGGCTCCGCGTTCTGGAGGCTCTGTTTCGCGCCAGTAGATGCCACAATCTTGCCCGATCGCATATTGTCCGTGGGGGTGAAGCTTTTGCAGTGTGGCTTCCAGGGAGTCGGTGAGTAGGATACTCTGGGGATGTTCTTGGAAGTTTTTCACAAACGTGCCGTCGGAGTCGGGGAGTTGAGTGTGATCGGGAAAGGCGGGGGGTAATGTTGTGGGGTTGAGGCTTTGGGTCATGTCAACTATCCGGTGGTGAAAGGACAGATGCTTTATTAATTAGAGCATAGCGATCGTTGATTGAGGGAGTTTATACTGTTTGTCGCTCACTGTTCGATCACCGCGATCGCGAAGCATATCAACCCCGGATCGATGACCTTCTATTGGTCTAAAATCTGTTACATTACGATCGTAATTAAGCATTTGGCGACGAGCTATGCGGTCAATTGAACAACTAACAGAAGAGCTTTTATCTCTGCCTAGTGCATCAAGAGCGCTTTTGGCAGAAAAACTCGCAGAAAGTTTAGAATTCGATATCGATCCAATAATTCAGGCAGCTTGGACAACTGAGGCTCATAAACGACGTAACGAGATCCGAAGCGGTGCTGTGCAAGCAATTCCGGGGGATGAAGCCTTAGCTCAAGTGAGGCTGTTGCTTGACCCATGAAGTATGTATTTCATCCTGAAGCACTTGCTGAATATGCTGAAGCTGTCCAATACTATGCAGAACAACGTTCTGAAGTAGCACAGATGTTCATTAATGCTATTGAGGATGCTGTGTATGGAATTAGGGAATCTCCGACTCGCTGGGCTATAGTTGATGAAGATGTTTGGCGATGTTTGACGCGGAAATTTCCCTATAGCATCCTTTACACGAGCGAGCAAGACTACATTTTGATTCTCGCAGTAACGCATTGCAGTCGAGAGCCTGGGTATTGGAAAAGCCGCAAATAATTGAGGCTTTATACTGTCTGATACGTTCTCTGGCTATCGCTATTGTCAGGGAAAAAGCTAGTAACGATATCCTCTGCTTTTATACCCGCTGCAATCAGCGCTTGGCTTAGACCTTCCTCGAAGTTATCCTCTTCAATTACAATCTTATTATCTATTAAATGAGCATGAAACAGAATCGTGTCAATCCACCGCTGTTTATCCCAGCCTGTAGCCAGAATCAGAAAGTGACCAGAATCGACATCACAGACGGGGTAAAGCTGGATCGCCTGTAAACGAGGTTGGGCAATCGTTGCTTCTTTCAGGGTTTTTTTGAGGATATCTGCATAGCTTAGTGAGTTATCCATCGGAGAATTACCTCTTGACTTGGTTCGTAAACTAATAAATTGATTTTATTTCGCTGGACGGCTAACTGAAAAATCGGTTTTTGAAAGTGTTTAATGTAGATTGCTTGGCTCACGGCTAAAAACAACTGACGCTCCGGTTCTTGGTCTTCCAAGGCCCATTGGTAAAGCTGAAGTTGTCCCATCGTTTTTTCCAGTTCGCTGATGACTGAAGGTGAATCGAAGTCTTTGATTTCAACAGCGATTTTATGCCCTTCTTTTTCGGCAGTGAAAAACTTTTCTGCTCCTAAATCGGCTTTCAAAAGTGTCTGTTCTAATATTAAGACTAAAGGATCGTCCGTAATTGTCCACCCGTCTTTTTCGAGGGTGCGACGTAAGGAGAAATGTAAATTATCACGCCTAGACATTCGACATTCGAGAATTTAGGTTAGGAAAGATCAGCATAAATCTCTTAAACTCCCATGTTTTGCAGATGTCGCTATGATGTATTGTACCGCATCTGCGATACAATTCCAACCATATAAGTCGGTAAAAATGCCCGCGTAACAATCTTAATTCAGGTTTTATCCAGAATAATTATGCTTTTTTCTGATAATTTGAGTAAAAGCAGAGACTTTTTTTGATCGGTAGCTTTGAGTTTTTGAGTGAAAAGATTCACGAACAAACCGGGAATGAATAATGAAAATCGCAACTTGGAACGTTAATTCGATTCGGACCCGCCTAGTGCAGGTAGTAAACTGGTTGCAGGAAAATCCTGTAGATGCTTTGTGTTTGCAAGAGACGAAAGTTCAAGATGCAGAATTTCCGCGATCGCCTTTTGAAGATCTAGGCTATCACCTCTACATTTCGGGACAAAAATCCTACAACGGCGTCGCCATTCTTAGCCAAAAGCCCCTAGAGGATGTCACTATAGGATTTGACCCTATTTTAGGTATTTCAGATTTTGACGAGCAGAAACGGGTAATAACGGGTGTTATAGATGATATTCGGGTCGTCAACCTCTACGTTCCCAATGGTTCTGAAGTTGGTAGTGAGAAATACGATTACAAGCTGCGCTGGTTAAAAGTACTGCGCGATTACCTGCACGCACTCCTGGAAAAACAACCCAGTGGTATGTGTGTTTGCGGTGATTTCAATATTGCCCTGGAAGATAAAGATATTCACAATCCCAAAGGGCGAGAAAAGTTAGTAATGGCTACAGATTTAGAACGCCAAGCCCTGCAACAGGTTTTAGAATTGGGATTGAGTGATGCCTTTCGCAAATTCACTTCTGAGGACGGACACTTTAGCTGGTGGGACTATCGCGCGGCTGGTTTTGAGCGCAACCGTGGTTGGCGAATTGACCACCACTATCTCACCCCGATTCTCTACGAAAGGGCTCTAGCCTGCGCGATCGATATTGCTCCCAGAAAACTGACCCAACCCAGCGACCACACTCCGGTAATTGTCGAATTTTAGTAGCTAGACTCGAAATATGGCGAACAAATGAAGGGAGCAGCCAGTCCAGATATTTCGAGTGAGGTAGCAGATATGTTTTTAATCACAGGAGCTACAGGAGGATTGGGCCGTAAGATTGTGCGGCTGCTGCGAGAACGCGAGATGCCGGTGCGATCGTTTGTCCGCCTCATGTCTCGCTACGGGGAACTGGAACACCGGGGAGCCGAGATTTTTATTGGCGATTTGCAGGGAGAAAAGGATATCCAAAAAGCTTGTCGGGGTGTGAAGTATATTATCAGCGCCCACGGCTCCGATGGCAATGCCCAAGCGCTGGATTATCGCTCCAATATTGAACTAATTGACCGAGCCAAGGAGAATGGAGTCACGCACTTCGTTTTCATTTCGGTGCTGGGAGCCGATCGCGGATACGAAGATGCACCGACGTTTAAGGCAAAGCGGGAAGTGGAAAAATACCTGCAAGCCAGCGGTCTGAATTATACTATTCTGCGACCTTCCGGGTTTGCCTCCAATCTGCTCCCCCTAGCGGAACAGTTTCGTCAGACGGGGATTTACCTGCTGGTAGGCGATCCGAAAAACCGCACTTCGATCGTCAGTACCGATGACTTGGCGAGGATTGCGGTGGATTCAATCTCTACTCAAGGGGCGCGAAATCAAATTTTACCAGTAGGAGGGCCGGATATTCTCACGCGGTCAGACATTCCGCGCATTTTTGGCCGGATCTTCAACCAAGAGCCGATCGTCATTAATCCGCCGCTGTTACTGTTTGATGGGGTACGCAGTGCATTGGGACTTTTCAATCCCGGCGCTGGAAAGTCTATCGGCACTTTGCGGACGTTACTGGCAAATGAATTTTTCTGCACAACACATGACATTGCCAATCTGGAGTCGATTTTTAACTTGAAATTGGAAACTCTGGAAAGTTTTTTGCGGCGCTATTTGGGGGTTTGATATCATGTCCTTACGCATCGATTGCAAGAGAAAAATCGCTCTCTTATCTGCGTTCATCTGCGTTTATCTGTCTTCATCTGCGGTAAAAATTTAACCAATGATGACCACAGAAAAGGCCGATGTAACCGGACATGAATATGACAGATATTTGCAGGCCCGATCGCACAACAGAGTAGGGTGCGTTGCAACGCACCCTACTGCTAAAAGAACTTCACGCGAGAAATGTTGTATGGGAATCGGTTGATTACCAGTGCGGTGTTAACCTGAGCAGTTGCCTATGTAGTTGCAGTCAGAGTCAGATTGTAGCTGGTATTAATAATACGAGAGGTTGCTATTTCAACGAAATAAGTACCCGCCCCTAAAGACCGCGCTAACGAGCCTACGCTGGAAGAAGTAGCAGTTGTGCTAGCCAAAAATTCGCCGGGATCGAGAATGCCATTATTGTTGCTGTCTCCATAGACATTGGCAACCAGCGGATCGTTTACGCCGCCCACGGATAGGTTGAAGTTGTTCAGAGTATTATTCAGGACAAAGCGGTAGAAATCTTGACGATCGACAGTACCCACAAAGTCCTGATAATTACGGGTTCCGGCTAGGACGTCTATGTTTAAAGCAGTGCCCGGTTCGTTACCCGGATCGGATGCAGTTGTCGTCGGAATAGTAGTGGCAGCCAAACTCAGACTGTATGATGTGTTAGTAGTGGGGGAACCTGTTACCACATCCACGTAGTATCGACCTTGAGCCAAATTCCTGTTGATTGATGCGGGGTTAGAACTACTACCGGAAACGCTGTTCAACTCCTCACCGGGTTCGATCGCATTATTGAGGTTGACATCTGCAAACAGTTTCAGAGTGGCATTGTTGCTCAAACCGTTCAGTGTTAGGTTGAGATTGCTCGGACGATCCAGATTGAAGCTATAGTAATCCTCTGGGTCGGGAGTGCCCACAAAATCATTCAAAGTGGGGCGAGTACGCAAGCTGCCAAGATCGTAAGAAACATTGGTAATGTTACCGGGATCTGATGCTGGAGCAACAGGTGTGGCAGCTATACGCCCTTCTCGATATCCATAGTTGACAAAGTGCTGTTCTGCACTTTCAAAATTGTTGCCGAATGCTGCCCTTAAGTCAGCGTTAGCATCTAAGTAGACGCGGGGATTGAAAAATTCTGATGCAGTGCGTCCCTCTCTCAAACCATTACTTTGGTAGTGCTGAGTTAGTTGTTCGTCAGTGAGATTAGCTTGCTTTAGGTCAGGATTGACAGCTGCATAGTAAGATGCGTTAAACACAAGTCCTTGTCGGCGTTTTTCTCCTAAACTAAACGTTTCCATGTGGCTAAACAGTTGGGGTTTTGTCAACCCTGCCTTCGTTAAATCAAGGTAACTGGCTGCATAATAATTGAGGTCGGCAAACCGTGAAAATTGACGCCCCTCATTAGCACCCGCATTGACAAAGTGCTGCCGGAGTTGGTCATCTGTGGTAATTCCAGCACGAGTTAGGTCTGGATAGAGAGTGCGGTAAAAATTAGCATCGAACAGATTGATAGCCATGATGTTTTCTCCCAAGATGTTGACTTACATCTCTGTGTTGTTGAAAATCGTACTGGCGACATTTTTGACTGTAACACAATTACTCTTGGCGCTACAAGATTATGTAGGGGCGAAGCATTACGGTGATAATCTGTCGCCTCACACATAAGTTTTCGCCCGGAATGCTTCGCCCTTCCCAACATAGATATTCTTCTAGCGCGAAGGGAGTACATGATGATTAGGTGATTAGCAATAGATGCCGATTAAGAAAATCTGCTGAAGCTAATTCCGTCAAAATCATCTCGTATCCGAACAATTGATATCATGTCCGGTGGCATCGGTTACCTAAAAAATTCCCCTCTTATCTGTGTTCATCTGCGTTTATCTGTCTTAATCTGCGGTAAAAATTTAACCCCCGATGACAACAGACAATCTCACACTACCGATGCAACCGGACACAATCCGATCGGTATTTGCAGGCCCGATCGCACAACAAAGTAGGGTACGTTGCAACGCACCCTAGTGCTAAAAAGACTTCTCGCGAGAAATGTTCTATGGGAATCAGCCGATTACCAGTGCGGTGTTAACCGCAGCAATTGCCTATGCCGTCAGGCTGAGATTGTAGCTGGTATTAGCAATAGGAGATGTTGTTATTTCAACGAAGTAAGTACCCGCCCCTAAAGACCGCGCTAACGAGCCTACGCTGGAAGAAGAAGCAGTGGTGCTAGCCAAAAATTCACCGGGATCGACGCTGCCATTATTGTTGCTGTCTCCATAGAGATTGGCAACCGCCGTATCGCTCACGCCATTAAGGGATAAGTTGAAGTTGTTCAGAGTATTATTCAGGACAAAGCGGTAGAAATCTTGGCGATCGGTAGTACCCACAAAATCCTGATAATTACGAGTCCCAGTTAGGGCGTCTACGTTTAAAGCAGTACCTGGTGTACTACCCGGATCGGATGCAGTTGTCGTCGGAATAGTAGTGGCAGCCAAACTCAGACTGTATGATGTGTTAGTAGTGGGGGAACCTGTTACCACATCCACGTAGTATCGACCTTGAGCCAAATTCCTGTTGATTGATGCGGGGTTAGAACTACTACCGGAAACGCTGTTCAACTCCTCACCGGGTTCGATCGCATTATTGAGGTTGACATCTGCAAACAGTTTCAGAGTGGCATTGTTGCTCAAACCGTTCAGTGTTAGGTTGAGATTGCTTGGACGATCCAGATTGAAGCTATAGTAATCCTCTGGGTCGGGAGTGCCCACAAAATCATTCAAAGTGGGGCGAGTACGCAAGCTGCCAAGATCGTAAGAAACAGTGGGACTATTACCGGGATCTGATGCTGGAGCAACAGGTGTGGCAGCTATACGCCCTTCTCGATATCCATAGTTGACAAAGTGCTGCTCTGCGCTTTCAAAATTGTTGCCGAATGCTGCTTTTAAGTCCGGGTTAGCATCTAGATAGTAGCGGGCATTGAAAAATTCTGACGATGTGCGTCCTTCTTTAAGACCGTAGGTTTGGTAGTGCTGAGTTAGTTGTTCGTCAGTGAGATTAGCTTGCTTTAGGTCAGGATTGACAGCTGCATAGTAAGATGCGTTAAACACAAGTCCTTGTCGGCGTTTTTCTCCTAAACTAAACGTTTCCATGTGGCTAAACAGTTGGGGTTTTGTCAACCCTGCCTTCGTTAAATCAAGGTAACTGGCTGCATAATAATTGAGGTCGGCAAACCGCGAAAATTGACGCCCCTCATTAGCACCCGCATTGACAAAGTGCTGCCGGAGTTGGTCATCTGTGGTAATTCCAGCACGAGCTAGGTCTGGATTAAGAGCGCGGTAAAAATTAGCATCGAACAGATTGGTAGCCATAAAGTTTCCTCCCAAGATGTTGACTTACATCTCTGTGTTGTTGAAAATCGTACTGGCGACATTTTTGAAGGTGATACGATTAAATGATGATTAGGCGATTAGCAATAGATGCAGATTAATAAAATCTGCTGAAGCTAATTCCGTCAAAATCATCTCGTATCCGCTCAATTGACAGGCATTTACAGAAGTTTTGATAGATGGAAAAAACTGAGATCTATAATTAGAGAATTTCGCTCAAATCAAGACACTCTTATTTTTCCTAGCCGATTTGTTCAATCTGTTTGTCTTCTACTGATTAATACAAAGCCTACGCATTGATTACGGAATTACCGGAAAGAAATTTTTGTTTGTTCTTGATTTGTTTGTTTTTACCATAGCGAATTAGAGATGGGCTGACCCGAAAACCCTATTGTAAATAGGGTTTTCTACATTTTTATCCTGTTGGGCTGCGAGGCTAGACTTATATATACGTAAGTATTCTCTTGGAAGTTTGGTAGTTTATCTGGATTCGCGGTTAAATCATGTGTAGCTATAGGGTTTGAAATTGGAGATGGCGATTTCAAATTGAAGAGGTTGAATGGATTAGGTTGAGGAACGAAACCCAACTTGCGATCTAAAATGGTTGGGTTTCGTTACCTCAACCCAATTTACAAAGAGAAGTAGGACATATTGAAAAATATCCTTAATAGGGGTGAAATTATGCTAAGCGAAAGGCCAAAGCTAGCAGAATGGCAGCGATCGCACCCAGCAAAGTATTGATTCCGTTGACAACTTCATTGGTGAGCCAGCTTACCTTGCCTTGTACTGTAGCACCGATTAGACTTTCCAAATTAGTGGCAATAAAAGCCGCCACCACACACAAAGGGACACCCACCAAATCGATTAAGCCGACGCCCCAAGCCAGGAAGGCGATCGCAGCTGACCCCACAACCCCAGCTAAAGTACCCTCCAGACTCACCGCGCCTTCCGTTCCCCGCGCAACTGGTTGTAAAGTAGTAATCAGAAAGGTACGTTTACCGTAGGCTTTGCCCACCTCACTGGCGCAGGTATCAGAAAGCTTAGTGCTGAAACTGGCGACATAACCCAGCAGCAGAAGGGGAAGAGTGGGAGAGGAGGGGAGTGGGAGAAGAGTTCCCAATGCACATAATGCCCCAGTCGCAGCAGAACCCCAGACATTTTCTGGCCCACGGGCACCCGATCGCTTTTCAGCTATTCCTTCGGCTTCTTTTTGAGCCATACCGATGCGAGTGACGCCAGATCCCACGAGAAAATAGAAAAGTACCACTAAATATCCCTGCCAGCCAAGAGTACCCCAAATGAGAACGCCCAACACCCAAGCGTGAAGGTAGCCTGCTGGTGTGAGCAATTTTTTAGGGGCAAAATAGGCAATAGCTAACAGAACCGTATTCAATGCTGCGCCTACTAGCCAGGAATTAAGAGAATAAATACTAGAGAACATGAAGCACTAGCCTCCCCGAACAAACTATGAACCAAGTTTTATTTCATCTTGCCTTTCCCGTCACCGACATTGCTCAGACAAAAGCATTCTACGCCGATGGCTTAGGCTGCGAAATCGGTCGCGAAAGCCCAATTTCGGTAATTCTCAATCTTTATGGCCATCAAATCGTTGCCCACGCAAGCAAAGAACCGCTGACACCGCAAAAAGGTATATATCCCAGGCACTTCGGTTTGGTTTTCACTTCCGAAGCCGATTGGGAAGCGCTGCTAGATCGGGCGAAACAGAAGAATTTACACTTTTACCAAGAGGTTAAACGTCGATTTGTCGGTTTACCCACAGAGCATCGTACCTTCTTTTTAGAAGATCCGTTCCACAATGTGCTGGAGTTTAAATATTACTCTCATGTGTCGGCAATTTTTGGCGATCGCGAGTATGCACAGGTGGGGGATACTGTCTAATAGACATCTCCAAAATAGAATGTAGAGACGTTGCATGCAACGTCTCTACAAGGGTTCCAGGTCACGCACCTTTAATTTCTGGAGAGGTCTAATAGGTTCTCCCAGCGCCTCTGTCACCGCATGAAGACTCCTAGAGTCTGTCAGCATCCAAGGATGGAGAGGAACCGGCACCTGCACCTCTTTACCCACAAGCAGTTGCGAACTATTCGCCGGGACGATCATCAAGTCGAGGGGTGTCCAGATGGAAGTGAAGTTTAGCCTCTCCAACATGGCGACATCCCGATTCAAATCTTCCAGAAAAGCGCTACCGGGGCGCATCTGAATGCAACCGGGGCGTTGGGAACCATAGGCTGTCAACGTGCCGCGATGAGGCGAGGCGATCGTAATGAGACGCTGTACGCGATCGATTCCCCCCAGCCGCTGCACGTAGTAGCGGCTGACAACTCCCCCCATGCTGAAACCAACTAGATCTAAAGGTTGTTCTGGCGGGAAGACTTTGGCTACAAAATCCGCAACTTGCTCTGCCAAATGGTCAAGGTGCTTAGCACCATTATTTGGTATCATATTCAAGTCGTACACAGACCAACCCCGCTCGATCAGGTAGGGAGCCATTCTGTGAAAAACTGCGCCGGTATCGTTAATACCGTGAACTAGCAGCACTGGATTGCGATCGAGACTACTTTTCATATCAGCATTAAATAAATTTCCTAATTCCAGCTTAGACTCAACGTTATATTTGCTGAAAAGTAAAGCTAAAATTAACCCAACCACACTTTGTAAATATTTTGTTACACTTTAGAAGTGGATTAAGAGAAAACCTTCTGAATCTTGGTGTGGATCTCGATCGAATTGTAGTGAAATTTACCATCTAAAAAGACTCTACAGTAAGACACTGCAATGGGGCCGATCGCACTCACAGTCAGATATTCTACCCACGTCCTGATTCTAGTACAAGGAGTACAATAAATGATTCGACTCCTAGTCAATTTCTTAGAATTTATTCTCAACTACCTTTACCGAGACCGTTTATATCCACGATTTTTTGTTTTGGAAACGGTTGCTCGCGTTCCTTACTTTGCCTTTACATCAGTGCTTCACCTCTACGAAACTATGGGTTGGTGGCGCAAGGCAGATTGGCTCAAAGTTCATTTTGCCGAATCCTGGAACGAATTACACCACCTGCTAACTATGGAGTCCCTTGGCGGCAATAAGTACTGGATCGATCGCTTTGTCGCTCATACTGGAGCCTTTGTTTACTACTGGATTTTGATTTGCGTGTATATAGTGGCACCCAAGTCAGCTTACCAATTCATGCAGATGGTGGAGGAACACGCCTACGAAACTTACGAGAAGTTCCTCGTAGAGTATGGGGAGCAACTTAAAACTGAGCCAGCACCCCAGGTTGCCATAAACTACTACCTCCGAGGCGACCTTTATCTGTTTGACGAGTTCCAAACTTCTCGTCCACCAGAAGAACGTCGCCCAAAAATTGAGAATCTCTACGACGTATTTGTTGCTATCCGCGATGACGAAATGGAACACGTTAAAACGATGGTAGCTTGCCAAAAGCCAGATGCTCAAGTTACCTTCAAGAGTCCTCACAGTGGTGATGCTAAATTTCTACCTGAATCAAGTCTAATGAAGGTCGAAGAATCTGACGATAAATTGGCACAAGAGGCAGCTGAAAAGGAACCCGCAAAGATGTTGTAATTGGTGATGAGCGATGGGTAATTGGTTTTTCTTTCCTATTACCCATTACCAGATCACTCATTCATATTTCTGTAGGTGGCGACAGATGAAGGAGATATCCGATTCAAGTAGCGGAATATCCAGTATTTAAATACAGTGTCCAAAATTACGGGAAAAGTAGCAATAAACAAAAAGATAAAATCTCGATTTTCTGGAAGCCCTAAATGCCGCGATATATTCTCCAGTAGCACTTCCCACCCATGCGGTGAGTGGAATCCCACAAATATATCGGTAAATAAAATAATTATGAAGGCTTTAGCGCTATCGCTGAGACCATACACAAGCTCATCGATAAAAGACTTCAAAACTGCGATTTCTCTGCGACTCATAAATATGACTACAGCAAACGCAATTAGCGACAGTAAATCGGAAAAGACATTTTTAACAGCGTCAGCACTTTCGTGACGAGATTCTTCGGCAATTTTCTGGGCCTCTTCTTTTAATTCATGTTCTATTTGCTCTGGAGAATATTTAGGTACTTTAAAAATTAGATTTTCAAATTCTAGTCTCTCCTTAACTCTTGATAACTTACTAAGAGCTTCTTCTTCCAAATCCTGGTTAATGAAAATATCTAGTTCGTTTTTAATTCTGAAATTATCAACTACTGGCCCCACAACAAACAGTTTAGACAACTGATAAGTTAGCAGCGGTGCTATGATTAGAATTAAAATAAACCTAATAGAAATTGCTGTTTTTGCCTTGGACTTACGGAACTTTTTGACAACTTCTTCTTCCGACTGCGGATCTAATTCTCTCTGAAGTCTATTGAGGGTTTTAAAAATAGACCTGGGTAAAACACCCGTTTTGTCAGAAATAGTGTCATTTTTACTATCAGAGTTAGGAGTAGATAAATACAACTGCTCATTTGAAATGGGTGAGCTAAGTTCTTCAGAATCAGAGCTTTTATTTTTGGCAACTGTTACTAAAGCTAAAGATTTTTCTTGTTGTGCTTTTTGTGGTTCTGGAGTATATTGGGATATGACGCGATCGATAAATTTTAGCTTTTCTAAAATAATCGCTGATTTCTCCCTGGAATCCAGCGGATAACCCTTTCCGTTATTAGCTGCGGCATCAACTACTTCTGCTTTGGCTGAGGTCTGATTATAATTACTAATCCCGATCACTGAATTACTGGCTTTGAATTCGGCTAGGCGGCGCTTGGCAAGATTTAGATTTTTTTGGAGTTCGGCACGAAAATAGGACATCTCGCTGTCACTGTAATCAGCTGAATCAGCAGCTATTTTTTTGCCTCCAAAATATTCATCTTCAGTAGCCTTGATCTGCAAAGCGGCATTATATGCTAGTTCTAATGCCCTTTCTGGCGTTTCTGAAAACCATTCGGCGGCATAACGCAAGGAATCTCTAATTTTTGTCAAAATGGTTGTTTTCATGACAGAAATTTATCTGGTGATTCTTAGTGGTATAGCAGAAAAATCCCTATTGCTTCTGACTTAATGCAGATTTGCAAAAGAAGGAAAGTTGAGTGTACGTGGTATGATAACAAATTAACCGGAGGACGGACGGTAGTGTCTGAGTCTATTTGGATCGCAAGCTCCAGTCGCAGTGGCAAAACGGCTCGTTTGATCGAGCAGTTTTGCAGGTGGGTGCAGATGGGATTCGATCGGGCCGATGCTCTTGGGCCAGATTTTCCAGGTAGGCGGCGAGGCGTTGCCCAGACTGGTGCCAGTCGGTTAAGTTCTAAGCAAATAGCATCGGCGGCTTTGGTGTTTGCGGCTAATGGGGATAACCGCATCGTATTGGCGAATAGCATTTCGGCGGCGATACCGAATATGCCGGTTTACACAACCACACCTCTAGCTTTTTTTGAGAATGAAGTCATTTTGTTTTGGCCCCTGTTAATTCAGCGGTTGAATTTGAAGGGACAATTCCCAGTGCGGCTACGTCCCGAAACGGAACAGGAATTGGCAACTCAGCTTTGGAGTTCGGATCTGGAGCAGGGAATTTGGCAAGAAATGGGGGTAAATGAGTATCGATTGGTGCGTAGAGCGCTAGATTTACTGTTATTAGCAGGTTTGAGCGGAACGCCTCCAGAGGATATACCTGAAATTTTAGAACAGGGTTTGGCGGGAGAGTGGGAGAGTGGGAGAGTGGGAGAGGGGGAGAGTGAGAAATTCTCAAATTCCCAATCCCCAATTCCAAATTATATGGGACAGATGTTGCTGCGCTGGCGGGAATGGTGTCTGGAGCGGGGATTGCTGACTTATGGGATTATTAGCGAACTATATTGGCGTTATTTGTTGCCAGATGTAACTTATCAGCAGCATTTAATTCGTAGGTATCGCTTGGTGCTGGCGGATGATCTGGACGATTATCCAGCGATCGCACGTGATTTGTTTGACTTTATGCTTGACAAAGGCGCGATCGGCGCTTTTACTTATAATTCTGAAGGTGGCGTGCGGCAAGGACTGGGGGCTGACCCGGATTATATGGAGGGTTTAGCGTCTCGTTGCCGCCTGGAAGCCTTGCCAAGCCGACCTAAAGGCTGTCTGGAAACCGATTGGGGAACGTTGCTGGTGGAAGCGGTTAGCGACCCGACGTTATTGTCGAGCTTGCCAGAACCAGTGTTGTCGATTCAAACGGTATCGCGATCGCAACTGCTGCGAGAAACAGCCGAGACAATTAGCAAGGCGATACAGTCAGGAGAAGTGCAGCCGCAAGAAGTAGCGGTGATTGCACCGGGGTTGGATGCGATCGCACGGTACAGCATTATAGAAATTCTCAACGCCAAAGGCATCGCAGTCGAGTCCCTCAACCACCAGCGCCCGTTATCCAGTTCACCGATTATTCGGGCATTGCTGACGCTTATAGGCTTAGTCTATCCGGGATTGGGGCGTCTGATAGACAGAGATGCGATCGCGGAAATGCTGGTGGTACTCAGTCAGTCGTCAGCAGGAACAGACAATGAGGAATGGGAAGATTCGCCCATCCAAAATCCAAAATCCAAAATCCAAAATGGGATAGACCCAGTTCGAGCCGGTTTGTTGGCAGACTATTGTTATGTTCCCAATCCAGAACTACCCAGTTTACTACCCGCCAAGACATTTCCGCGCTGGGATCGACTGGGATATGAGGCTACCAAAGCTTATGAAGAGATTGTAGAGTGGTTGGAAGAACAGCGATCGCAACAACAACAGCGTCTCATTCCTAGTCCTGTTTACGTCCTGGATAGAGCAATTCAGCACTTTTTATGGAATGACAGCCATCTTCCCTTCGATCGAATAGCGGCTTTGCGAGAATTGCAGGAAACCGCCCAACACTATTGGGAAATTGATGTGCGACTGCGAAAGACCGAGCAAACCGATACCCCATCTTATACTACCGTCGGTCGATTTATTCAAATGCTGCGTTACGGTACAGTTACGGCTAATCCTTATCCTGTGCGATCGTTTGGTTTGGCCGCTCAAGCTGTTACGATCGCAAACATCTTCCAATATCGCTCCAGTCGTCCTTTTCATCGCTGGCAATTTTGGCTTGATGCTGGTTCCCCTCTGTGGCTAAGCGGCGGTGCGGCTACCTTATTCGGTTCCCCATTGTTTCTCCAGCATCGGTTTGGAGAACCTTGGACAGCGGAAGATGAAATAGAAGCGGGTGATGAACGGTTGCGACGGATTTTACGAGATTTGCTCAGTCGTGCGGGAGAAAGGGTTTATTTGTGTCACAGCGATTTAGCCGTGAACGGACAGGAGCAAACTGGCCCCCTGGTGACCTTGGTAAATGCTTCGGGGGAGGGGCTAGAAAGTCAAAAGTCAAAAGTCAAAAGTAATGAATGGAGTGGGGGAGATAATCACCAATCCCCAATAGACCTCTCCAGAAATTAAAGGTGCGTTAGCTGTAACCCTTGTAGAGACGTTGCATGCAACGTCTCTACATTTGCATGCAACGTCTCTACATTTGTATGCAACGTCTCTACATTTGTATGCAACGTCTCTACATTCTTTGAAAGGAGATGTCTAATCAATCCCCACTCAGGACTCAGAACTCAGCACTTTGCTATACATCACAGCCACCGGATGTGACTCTTCCGCTTCGGCTAACGGCTTCAACGCATCAAAATATCCCTGCTTCCACAATTGCGCGATCGCATTTTCCATCGCAGGTCGCGTTAACTCTGGTAAAACAATCAACCCTGGTGGAGCCAAAAAAGGAGAACCCAACTCCACCTCCTCATCTAAATCTTGCTGTAAGCGGATGGGGTCGTAAAAATAGACAGAATAGGTTTTGCCATCCCTACAGCGGACGATCCCATCGCTTCTATGTCCTTTCATTGGCGTTTCTACCTCGTCTCTTTCGTCCCAGCCATATTTAAACGTCAGTTTGGGCGCGGTTTCCATATCACGATTCCTCTATAACGGCTTGTATTTTTTTTAACTCTTCTTGGTATTGTTGGTAGGTGAGGAAATTTGCATATCTAGGCACAATCTCGTGATGACTGCGATCCCGTCCTCTTTGCACAATTTTTAATGTATCTGGTAAGAACAAGATCTTATACGCTCCTCCAAAACGCCTAACGCGATCGGCATCTTGATGAATCGATATTCCATGTGTTGGCTTAAGGTAATTCGTTTCCGGATCTATTCTAACTTCGTAAGGTCTAGCTTCAAAATTACTACCCCCTCTGTAAAAGGTCGCCGTGTCTTCGTTTTCCATTCAATACTTTTATCTTCTGCCACCACTTTACCACAGGACGCCGAATAATAATCAAATCTTTAAGGCGACTCGTAACTACTGGAGTTTAGTAGTCTAAACTCCAGTAATCCTGTTCGTACAGAGTTGCGTACTAAATCGGATTTTTCCGTTCTGGTCTCAATCCAAGTGAGGCTTTTGGCGATACCAAGAAGTTGATTGCTCGTAAGCATAAGCAACTTGAAATAACTGATCTTCTCGCAAAAGATTACCGATCAATTGCATTCCGATCGGCAGTCCTTTCTCATCGAAACCGCATGGTATATTCAATCCAGGTAACCCAGCTAAATTTACTGGTATTGTCATCAAATCTGACAAATACATACTCAGCGGATCTTCTGTTTTTTCCCCAGCTTTAAATGCCGTCGTGGGAGCAGTCGGACATACTAATATATCAACTTTTTCAAAAGCACTCTCGAAGTCTTGTTTGATCAAAGTGCGAACTTTTTGTGCTTTGAGATAATAGGCATCGTAATACCCAGCTGATAAAGTGTAAGTTCCCAGCATGATTCTCCGCTTGACTTCTGGCCCAAAACCGGCAGCGCGAGTCTGGGTATACATTGATAAAAGCGTTGTGGCACTTTCATCTCGGATGCCATACTTTACCCCATCGTAACGAGCCAAATTGGCAGATGCTTCCGAGGGAGCGATGATGTAGTATGTGGGCAATCCGTAGCGGAATCGGGGACAGGAGATGACATGAATTTCGGCACCCAATTCTTGCAGAACTTCGATCGCTTTGGTAACCGCTTTTTCGACTGCGGGGTCTATACCTTGACCAAAAGTTTCTTTGATAATACCAATTCTCAGAACGCCTCTGCTTTTGAAGTTGGGTCGGAGAGCTTTGGCATAATCTGGGATATCAACTTTCAAGCTGGTAGAATCTTTGGAGTCGTAACCTGCGATCGCACCCAACAAAATTGCCGTATCCTCTACCGATCGTCCAAACGGCCCAATTTGATCCAGAGAAGAAGCATAAGCTACCAATCCGAACCGCGAAACCAGTCCATAGGTAGGTTTGAGCCCCACCACGCCGCAGAAAGACGCCGGTTGACGAATCGAACCCCCCGTATCGGAACCGAGAGCCACAACGCATTCTTCCGCCGCTACAGCCGCAGCCGAACCACCCGATGAGCCACCCGGCACCCGTGACAAGTCCCAAGGGTTAGCCGTGATTTGATAGGCAGAAGTTTCCGTGGAACTCCCCATCGCAAACTCATCCATATTCGTTTTGCCAACCATCACCGCACCCGCATCCGCCAGTTTCTGCGTCACGGTTGACTCGTATGGAGGCACGAAATTTTCCAGAATCCGGGAACCGCAAGTGGTGCGAATCCCTTTAGTACACATATTGTCCTTGATGGCAATAGGAATGCCTGCCAGCAGGCCGATTTCTTCACCGGCGGCGATTTTGGCATCCACCGCCAGAGCCTGTTCTATGGCTTTATCTGCTGTTAGGCACAAAAAACTGTGCAACTTCGGTTCTAGCGCCTGAATGCGCTCTAACGCTTCTTTCGCGATCTCTACAGCAGAGCGTTCTTTGCTGATGAGTTGTTGGTGCAACTCGCGGATGGATGCCATGCAGTTACCTCAAGACCACTGTTTCACTTAAACCCGGATCTATAAGTATATGATTCTCTACCAGTTCAATACTTACGCACTAATCAAAATATACTCGGCGCGGTGAAAAACTGAAGCTCCTTCGCTATGGCCTTAGTTAAAGTAAGTGTAAAGTTTTACCATTGTTAAAAAATTTTTAAATTTTTACGCGGGATTGATTGTCAGCGATCTGATCGCTGACAATCAATCCCTTTCTCTTACCTGATTGTGTCTTTAGGGAGATTAATAATACCATGAAACTGCTATTTTTAACGTCGGTTGTGACAGCGGGTGCGATCGCTCTCGGAATTACCACATTTTCTCAATCCAGTCAAGCACAAAACACGGCTGCACGGGGATTTTATTGCGATACCTCTAGCGGTGTCCCTGTAACAATCTACCAAAATGCACAAGGAACTCAAGAACCTTGGATTCGCTGGGTTTCCAACAACTTCGCTAGTTCTGGTTACAATCCGCAAACACGGTGTCAAGAAGTTAGCGGACGCCTGGAAACTTACCGCCGCAATAAACAACTGAAATATATCACCGTTGGCATGATGAACGGTCAGAACGTGGTTTGTACTGCCAGTCAAGTTAATGGTCGTTGCGAAGGTTTGATTTTTGGTTCTTCCGTACTTAGTGTGCTAAAGTATTAATATACTACTAAAAATATAGTTAAAAAGGAGTCAATAATGAAAAGAATAATGACCAAATTACTAAACTTACCTGGAGTGATAGTAGAAGATAGCAAAGAAACAACAGAAACATTAATATTATCCGTAAGAGTAGAGAAAAAAACAGCGGCTTGCCCGCGCTGTGGTCGAATAAGCCATCGTCTTCATCAAAATAAAGGTCATTTGGTAAGAGATTTACCAATCGGGGGTAGAGAAGTTATTCTAAAAGTAAATCGGCGACGATTCAAGTGTGAAAATTGCCAAAAACCTTTTAGCGAGACTTTGGACTTTGTAGTCAATAAAAAAAGCTTTACTTATAGATACGCCCAAGCGGTGACGGAGCAAGTTATTCATAGCGACGTCAGCAATGTAGCCCAAAATAATGGATTAACCGAAGAAGAAGTATGGTCAATGCTAATATCGGTAGCCAAAAAAGTAATACCCATTAATGTAGAGAATTTAAAGATATTAGGGATAGATGAAATTAGTTTGGTCAAAGGACAAGGAAAATTTATCGTAGTTTTAGTAGACTTAGAAACCCATAAGCTACTGGGATTAGTGCCATCTCGAACCCAATCACAAATAGAAAAAGTGATGCGACAATGGGGCGAAAAAGTTCTATCAAAGATAGAAGAAGTAAGTATGGATATGACTGGCAATTATAAATCATTAGTCCAAAAAATGTGTCAAAATGCACAAGTAACAGTGGACAGGTTTCATCTAACAAAAATAGTGAATGAAGAGTTAAATACTGCTAGAATTGACCAAAAAAAAACGGCAGAAGCTCTGTCAGCAAAAGAAAGGGCTAAACTATTTAGTAGCTTAAAAGGAAGTAAATATACATTATTGAAAAATGAAAAAAGCTTATCTAAAAAACAGAAAGAAAAGTTAGAGCAAGTTAAAAACGCTTCACCGACAGTCGCAATTATGCACGACTTGAAAGAGGAATTTCATCTTTTATTTGAGGAGAGTAAGACTTTAGGGTCAGGCACATTAAGATTGATTGATTGGTTAAAGAAAGCTGAACCATATTACCGAAATAGTGTTGCCACCATTAAGCGTTGGTTCCCGGAGGTAGTGGGTTATTTTGAAAGAAGAACAACTAATGGGATAGTGGAAGGTATTAATAACAAATTAAAATTGTTAAAACGTTGCGGCTTTGGCTTTAAAAATTTTCATAATTTTGAACTCCGAGCTTTACTTCTCTGGCATTTTCCTCCTAATTTAGCACACTAAGTACGGAAGAACCAAAATTGGATGCAGCTGTACAATCAGGTGTACAACAAGGTATTCAACAAGGAATCCAACAAGGAATCCAACAAGGTATTCAACAAGGTATTCAAAGAGGAATACAGCAAGGGGAACGCCTAATTGTGGAAAATATGCTGCGAGTGCGCTTTGGTGTTTTGGATGAAGAACTGAGGTCAATTATCGAACCATTGCTAAAATTACCACCAGAAGAGCTTGCCCGACTGATGCTAGAATTATCGCAAGATGAATTGTTAGATAGGTTTAGAAGATAAAGATTGGTGCGATCGCCTACGAATTCAGAAACCCGGTTTTTCTAAAAAACCGGGTTTCTTTGGCAGCAGCGATACCTTGGTATGTGAAAAAACAGTGGAATTGCAGCCAATATTCTGAATGCGATCGGGCTATTTTCAATGGTAGCGATCGCACTTATTAACCAACAAAGTAAATTGCGATCGCAATTCAATTTTTTATTAAATAAATTTTATGCTATAATCGATCTAATTTAAACATTTTTAGCTACAAGCATCAAAAATATTATGGAGGTTAGTAAGCGCTGGATAGTTCGCGATCGCTATGGAAATAATATATATTTTACCGAAGAGCGATGGGAACACATCATCGACCCAGAAAATCATCCAGAAGTGGCAGATTGCGAAGAAAACCTCCAACAAACCATTCGCTATGGTCGTCGTACCCAAGATTCATTAAACCCACAAAAATATCGCTATATGATGGCATTTGACGATTTAGAACAAGACAATACGCATATTGTCGCCATCGTTCTCTGTCGATATACTCAAGGTAAAGACGGTCAACCAGTACCAAATAACTATATCGTTACAGCCTATCAAAAACTAATAGGTTAAATCTATGAACAAGCCAAGTATAAAATACGATGAAATCAGCGACACCCTCACAATCTGCTTTGAACCTGGAGTGCAAGCAACAGGCATAGAATTGACAGAACATATTCTCTTACGCATTAATAAATTACAGCGCCAAGCCATAAGTGTAAGTATTTTTGAATACTCCGTATTAACTCAAAAAACAGAAATGGGAAACCGCAGTTTTCCCATCACGGGATTAGGGCAACTATCAAGCGAAATGCGAGAAATTGTCTTTGATATATTGCTGCAAGAACCAGTATGCAAATATTTACATCTTTCAGCGTACACGCTATCGATATTAGAAACAATCCCGATCATATCCGTGCAATCAATACCTGTTGGTATTGAAGGATAAAGATAAAAATAAATGCGATCGCCAAAGAACTCAGAAACCCGGTTTTTCTAAAAAACCGGGTTTCTTTGGCAGCAGCGATACCTTGGTATGTGAAAAAACAGTGGAATTGTAGCCAATATACTGAATGCGATCGCACTATCATTAAACTCACCTGTTTTTACTATTAAGCACTCTTAACTTATTATTTACTATGATTCTATCTGTCTTTTTATCAAAAATAGAATATAATTAACTTAACAGGCTATTAAACCAGATAATGACCCGCTTTCCTCACGACCAATTCGCTAAAGACTACCTGAAAGAATTATTAACCCCATTAGGACAAGTAGAAACCAGCCGCAATGTCGCCGGAGAAGTACGGGAAATTGATGTATGGTTTACCCCATCATCAACACCAACCACCGAAGCTCAAGCCTTGGGATTACTAGGCAGATTTGCTACCACTCCCGCCATTTTTGAACCATTTCGTAATGCAGTCACAAGCAGCCAAATTCGCAGTTGCATGAGTAAACTGTTTGACGTTCAAGCCGATATAGAACGTCAGGCAAAACGAGAAAGTACTCGAATTAATGAATCTAATTTACCGAAACTATGGATTCTCACACCCACCGGATCACCCCTTTTATTAGATGAGTTTAGGGCAATTTGCGATCGAGAAAACTGGCTACCAGGAGTTTATTTTCTAGGAGACGGGTTGAAAACCGCAATAGTAGCCATTCATCAGTTACCCCTTACCCCAGAAACACTGTGGCTGAGGATTTTGGGAAAGGGAAAAGTGCAAAAACAAGCGATCGATGAATTGACCGCACTGCCAGCAGATAACCCATTGCGAGCAAATGCGCTAGAGTTATTGTATAATCTGCGCGTCATCTTAGAAACAAATCAAAATTTAGAGCCAGAAGACAGGGAGTTAATTATGGAATTATCACCACTTTATTTAGAAAGACTCGATACAGCTTTACAATCAGGAATTCAACAAGGAGAACGCCTTGTGGTGGAAAACCTATTGAGGATTCGCTTTGGTAACTTGGATGATGAACTGAAGGCAATTATTGAGCCATTGCTAAAATTACCACCTGAAGAATTCACTCGATTGTTGTTGCAATTATCCCGTGATGAACTATTAGCTAGGTTTAGCAGATAGAATTAGGGGCGTTTTTTCTAACTACCTCAGTCATTCCAGTAGGTGCGATCGCCTTTCTTTTTTTGTGGGAATGCGATCGCACTTACCAACCAATTATGTCTGATGCGCGAGCGCGACAGAAATATTGCCGATAGCGCAATTCAAAAAGATATCCAGCTAGCTGAAAGATTGGGGGTTTCTGGCACACCCTTTTTTGTGATGAATGGCGAGATATTCTCTGGTGCTGTCCAGCTATCCGATATGGAAAAGATATGGGATCGTGTAAGTAAGTCGTGAGTGTCCCTACCGTCATCAACAGTGAGATCGCCAAAGAACTCAGAAACCCGGTTTCGCAGGAGTTACCGGGTTTCTTTGGCGGCAAAGATCGGTCTCATACGTGAAATAACAGTGGTATGCGGTAGAGGGGCGATCGCCCAAACCATGTATCAAGATTAAGACAAATTAGAGAGCAATTGCACCGTTCATGGCAGTATGATAATATGGCAATATACTAGCATCTATTTAGATATGTATTTCTTGCTTCATTAGGTAATTAAAAATGCAGCTACTCAGATTTTTAGCTATTGTCCCTATTACCCTACTAGCCACCTTTTCTTGTTCAATCCTACCATCTAGCCAATCTCAAGCAAATAATACCCCCTCGGCACAAACAAATTATCTTTCAGCTTTCGAGAGAGGGATAATTGCCGAAACTAACCGGGCGCGAGCAAATCCCCCTGCTTATGCCGCTACACTGGAAAATTGGAAAAAGGGCTTTCAAGGAAACCGAGTCAGACTCTCAGCTAACCTGTTTTTGCAAACACAGGAAGGGGTAAAACCTGTCGATGAGGCGATTCGGTTCTTAAAATCAACCCGTCCCAGGTCAGCTTTAACGCCATCCAGAGGTATGTCTTTGGCTGCTAGAGATCACGTCAGAGACCAAGGGCCCAAAGGTGCCATAGGTCACGATGGAAGCGATCGCAGCAACCCCTCCACGCGGGTCAACCGCTACGGTTCCTGGCAAATCACTACAGGCGAAAATATCAGTTATGGCCCAAACACAGCCCAACAAGTCGTCATGCAGTTAATTATCGATGATGGAGTTCCCAATCGCGGTCACAGAACCAACATCTTTAACCCCGATTTCCGAGTCGTTGGGGTTTCGTGTGGGCCTCATTCTCGCTACCGCACGATGTGCGTGATTGAATATGCAGGCGGATATCGGGAAAGATAGGGGCTAGAAAAGTCACTCATTCACTCATTCACTCATTCACTCATTCACTCATTCAAAAGAAAAGATGGGCTAGGGACTGGGGAAGAAGAAAAAAAATTACTCAACCATCCGCTCCCCCACTCCCCCACTCTCCCACTCCCCCACTCCCCCCCTCCTCTATGCCTCAACCTTCTTCCCCAGCTGCTAATCTCAACGTTCACATCCAGGGACAAGGCTACCCGCTCCTCTGTCTGCACGGACATCCCGGTTCGGGTAGCAGTATGTCAGTTTTCACCCAACACCTCTCCCAGCGGTTCCAGACCATAGCCCCGGATCTGCGCGGATATGGCAACAGTCGGGCAAATGGCGATTTTGATATGAGCGACCATTTGACCGACTTGGAAGCCCTTATAGACCGCTTTCAGATCGATCGCTGCTTGATATTGGGATGGTCGCTGGGAGGAATTCTGGCTATGGAATTGGCACTCCGATGTCCAGAGCGAGTCAGCGGTTTAATTTTAATTGCCACAGCCGCTCGCCCTCGCGGTAGCCATCCGCCTATCAGCTGGCAGGATAATTTATACACCGGGGTAGCTGCAATTATTAACGGAGTGCAACCTGGTTGGCAATGGAATATTGATACTTTTGGGAAGCGATCGCTCTTTCGCTACCTCATTCAGCAACATAGTCCCGGTGCTTATCGCTACATTGCTTCTGATGCCATTTCAGCATATATGCGAACCTCATCTGCTGCCGATCGCGCCCTGATGACAGCCCTCAGATCTGGGTACAACCGACTGGAACACCTACCCCAGATTGAATGCCCTTGTCTAATGCTAGCTGGAGCAGCCGATCGCCACATCACAGCTGAATCGAGTTTGGAAACGGCTCGTCACCTGAAAAATTGTGAGTGGGAATGTTACCCCAACACCGCCCATCTCCTCCCTTGGGAAATTCCCGAACAGGTACTCAGAGATATCGATCGCTTTCTTGAAAGTCATCCTGAAGCGATCGCATATCCCCATCCGATCGACCTACCCAGACAGGGCGAGAGCTAAGTCAAAGCTTAACGCCCCTCACACCTTCTAACTTCCTACGCCTGCCCGCTAAAAGCTGGTGATGCCTTGCGGTCAATCCTCTCTCCCAATTCCTCGTCGATAGTCAGCTTTACTGGCTTGCAGCGTTTGATGAAAACAGCAGCAACTTGAGCGCCTTCTATTTCCAAGTCTTCAAGGTAGCCACTCTTTTGGGCCTCTGCATCCAAAGAGGTTATAAATGGGCCGAAATAGTAGGTACAGTCAGGGTTCTGTGTCACTACCTCTACCCACCAAGCCAAACCAAAAAAATTGAGAATGTTAATCAAGATTTCTTTCATGGCCTCTACCTTGTCTTATTGGATCGGATGCGTTCTGTTATGTTGCTTTTATTTACATTTCCTTTTTCAAAGGATCTTTTTTCAATTCACATCAACTGGTTTTGACCATACCCGCTGCGGTTTATCTGACCAACGCCGCCGGAAAATTTCATACAGCGCCATTCCTGCTGCTACTGAGGCATTCAGGCTGGAAGTTTTTCCTTGAAGTGGGATGGATACAAGAAAATCGCAGTGGCGTTGTGTCAGGAGACTGAGCCCTTCACCTTCAGAGCCGATCGCCACCACTGTCGGTCGATCGAATTTTTCAATAGTATGCAGCGACTGAGGAGCATTTGCAGCCGCGCCGTAAATCCAGAAGCCAGCCTCCTTCAATTCTTCCAAAGCGCGGCTGAGATTGACAACCCTCGCCACCGGAAAATTTTCTAAAGCTCCTGACGCTACTTTCATTACCGTAGAGGTGATACCCACCGCTCGTCGTTGCGGCATTACCAACCCTTGAGCGCCCAACGCTTCGGCGGTGCGAATAATTGAGCCGAGGTTTTGCGGATCGGTAATGCTATCCAATGCTACTAGGATGGGCTGATCGGAAACCGATTTTGCTTGTGAAATCAGATCTTTTAGTTCCGTGTAGATAAAAGGTGCTACTTGTGCTGCTATACCTTGATGATTGCCACGCTGAGTAATTTGGTCTAACCGCTTCGGCTCTACCTCATCAATTACCGTGCCGTTACCCTTTGCCTGTTGTAATAAAGTGTGAAAGCGGGGATCGTAACGTAAGTGCGACAATATCCAAATCCGGTTGAGAGAACGCTCATTTTCCAAAGCCGCCAGCACGGTTTGGCGACCGTAGATCGTGTCTGTTTCTTCGGTGGTTTCTACACCAGCATTTTTTGCTTCGCCCGGTTCGGGTAAGCGAGCTACAGTTTTAGCCAGACGAACGGGGTTAACAACTCTCGGCTTGATTCTGGGTTTTATAGATCCGCCGCGATTTGGCTGGTTCTGAGCTTCAGGATTACGATTTCTAGGAGCCATGTTTTTTTGAAATTTCAGCTCGTCAGCCTTATGGTTTTAATTTACTAGCGTACTAATTGCTTTTACAGCTATCTAGAGAACAATTTCCAATTATTCCTTTTGGATGGGGTCAAGTTCTAATTGTGCTAATAGCTGAGTCAGTCGTTCGGGATCGGTTAGATACAAATATCCCATCAATGTTTCTAAACTTGTTGCCTGTTGATATATTTCAGGAGACACTCGCTTAGGGCCTCCTGAAGCGGCGTTACGTCCTCGTCGTAAAATTACCAATTCTGTGTCAGTAAGTTGGGGTTCGATCGCTCGCAGCAGTCGCGCCTGACTTTCTGCTCGCACCATAGCCACCACTTGACGATGATAACTTTCTATTCGCTTGGGTGGCAGGAGATAAAGGCTCCTGATATATAGTTCATATACCGCATCTCCCAGATACGCCAAAGCAACTGGTGAAAGTCGCTGTATTTCTATTAACGAGCATGAGCCTGAGAGCGGCGGATCGAACATTTGCACCTTATTGTATCAGAAAGTGTCAGTCATAGACTTTCTTCGGTTATCTCGCATAGCGACGTATTGCCATGATAAAAAGGCTATCCAGAGCTTAAACCGGATAGCGCGATCGCAAAGCGCTTACCCAACTTATTTGTATTTTTCTAGAGCAGCATCAACCGAAGGCTGCAAAGACAGAAACTTTTCCAAGCGCACCAGCTTGACAGTCTGCGTCACGCGGGCATTGCTGACGATTTGCAAAGAACCCTCAGCACCTTGAGCCTGCTTGGCTAGCTGCACTAAAGCGCCCAATCCAGAGCTATCGACAAAATCGATTTGAGAAAGATCCAAGATAATATTCTTTGGGCCCTCGTCGATACACTTACCGATATTTTTCCGGAAAGTTGGCTCCGAAAAAGCGTCTAATAAGCCGGTGAGGCGAAATAGCTGGTATTTTTCCTTGACATCGCGAGTGCCTCTAAGGCTAACGGTCAAGGTTAATGGCTCAGGAATAACACCCTCCTAGCTACAACATAGTCCTTAAGTCGAGGCTCTAGTATAGATATTTTCTGGGTAATTGTCTACTCAGCTGAAGCTAGGGGCTAGGGAAGAGGGAATTTTGGATTTTGGATTTTGGATTTTGGATTGATCCCCTTCTTGCCCTAGCCCTATCTTCTTTTGACTTTTGAATGAGTGACTTTTGACTTTTCTAGCTCTTAGCCCCTGCTTTTCGCATAGCTTGGACAAATTGCTCAAACAGGTAATCGGCGTCGTGGGGGCCTGGGCTAGCTTCTGGGTGATACTGCACGGAGAAGACAGGCAGGGATTTGTGACGCAATCCGGCTAAAGTGCGATCGTTCAGGTTGAGGTGAGTAATTTCCACTTCGTCATCCGAGAGGCTATTGGGATCGATCGCAAAACTGTGGTTTTGACTGGTAATCTCAACCTTTTGCCGCAGACCGGCTGGCTGATTTAAGCCGCGATGCCCAAATTTTAGCTTGAAAGTTTCCGCACCCAGAGAAAGACCGAGAATCTGGTGTCCCATACAAATACCGAATACTGGTTTCTGGGAATTCAACAGCGCCTTGGTAGTTTCGATGCCTTCTGTGACGGCTGACGGGTCGCCTGGGCCATTAGAGAGAAAAATTCCGTCCGGGTTATATTTAAGGATCTCTTCTGAAGAAGTGTTTGCCGGAACGACGATGACTCGGCAACCGTAACTCGCCAAACGACGCAGAATATTGCGTTTGACGCCAAAATCAATGGCTACAACAGTGAGGCGTTCCTCTTGAGCCGATTGAGCGGTGGGGCTAAACTCCCAAACAGATGTGGTAGGCTCTGACCATTCGTACATCTTGCGAGTTGTTACTTCTCGCACCAAATTTAATCCCGCCATGTTGGGGGCTGCTTTTACCTGTGCCAATAACTCAGACGGATCGAGAATTTCCGTGGAAATCCCGCCGTTCATTGCGCCAAACTGGCGAATTTTGCGGGTTAGTGCGCGGGTATCGAGGCCGTAAATGCCTGGGATATTGTGCTGTTTGAGGTAATCGGGTAAAGATTGAGTGGAGCGCCAGTTGCTTGGTCTGCTGGCGATGTTGCGAGCTATAGCACCCCGCACTTGAGGCCCAGAAGATTCTTCATCCTCTGGATTGACGCCGGTATTCCCCAGTTCTGGATACGTAAAGGTCACAATCTGACCGCAGTAGCTGGGATCGGTCAAGACTTCCTGATAGCCAGTCATGCCGGTGTTAAATACCACTTCCCCGATCGTAGTTCCAGGGGCACCGAACGACCAACCGCGATAAACGGTGCCATCCGCCAGCACTAGCAAAGCCGCTTGAGCATCAAAGAGGGGCATAATTTTTAATTAACAGACTAGAAGCGATGCTATTATTACACGACACTCAAGGTCGATAAAGCTTATCAATAGAGCTTTTGTTGTGATGCGATCGCATTTCCCATCTTGCCAATTAAATAGGACTTAAGCAATCGCCCCCCTTTGCCCCTGCCCCCCAAATCTGGGGGGAACAGGACTTAAGCAATCGCCCCCCTAACCCCCCAAATCTGGGGGGAACAGGACTGACGCTTTTCGCCGCTTACTCCCCAAATTGGAGTAACAAGACTTTTCTCCCCCCATTTTGGGGGGGCGGGGGGCAAAATCTAAAATTCTAGTTGAGGAACTGAATTAATTCCTCTAGTTTCGCCCAAGCAGCACCGCTACGCAAAATGTCTTTAGCAACAGAAATACCTTTGGCGTGTTCTCCCATCGGTATAAACTCGCCAATCTGGAGTGCTAATGCTGCATTTAGAGCTACCACATCATGTTGCGCTTGAGTTCCCTTTCCTTGCAGAACTTCTCGCAAAATCTCGGCATTTTCCTGCACATCCCCACCGCGTATTGCCCCAATGGGTGCTGGTGTCAAATCAAGTTCTTGGGGATTGAGGGAAGATATCTGCACTTCACCTTCAGACAGTACTGCCAAATCCGTCCAATCTCCAAGTCCGGCTTCATCTAGTTTTTCCCGTCCGTGGAGGACGATCGCTTTTTGCGTACCCAAGCTAAGCAAAGCATGGGCAATAATTGCCAACAAGTTTGGTTCGCACACCCCGATGATCTGACCTGTAGGTCGCAACGGATTGACCAGTGGCCCCAATAAATTAAATACCGTCCGCACTTTCAAAGTCCGCCGCAGGGGTGCTACAACCTTGAGTGCTGGGTGCCAACCGGGTGCAAATAAAAAGGTAATGCCAACTTCTGATAGGGCTGCCTGGACGCGATCGCCAGTAGCATTTAAGTTAACGCCCAAGGCTTCCAGCACGTCCGCCGAACCCACTCGGCTTGAAGCCGATCGATTTCCATGTTTTGCGACTCGCACACCCGCCGCCGCCGCCACAAACGCCACAGCAGTGGAAATATTAAACGTCGATGCCCCATCTCCGCCAGTACCGCAAGTATCGATGATTGGGATTGGGGATTGGGAAGCTTCAGCTTGTCCCTTTCTTCCCTTATCCTCTTCTTTCCCATATCCCACAAGAGATTGAGCCTGCAACACCTGTGCCATCCCAGCCAATTCATCAGCTGAAACGCCTTTAGCCTGAATAGCGGCTAAAATCGCTCCCGATAAGACGGGTTCAATTGCTTCGTTCAACCATCCCTGCATTAACTGTGACGCTTGGTCAAATGATAAGGATTGTCGATCGAGCAGTTGTTGTAGCAAGCTAGTCCAGCTTGGGGATGATATCATGTCCAGTAGCATCGGTTACCTAAAAAATTCCTGGTCTTATTCTTATCTGCGTTAATCTGCGTTCATCTGTCTTCATCTGCGGTAAAAATGTAACCAACGATGACAACAGACAATTTGACGATATCACTCATGTACCATTCGTGACAGGTTAAGAAAGTGGAACTTTTGTCAATGAGTGAATATGCTCAAAGCGGCTGTGAATGAAAATGAGAATATTCTCTGGTCGGGGAGAGGAAAAAGGCAATCACTGATTGCCTTTTTCCTCTCTGTACCTGCGACAAGCGGCTTATCAATAGGTGTTCGGGGTTAACGATGAGAGTAGTAAATCCAGTCGATTTTGTTTTGGAGATAAGCAACGATGATCCAGGTTAAGAGTGAACAAGAAGTCTTACAAGAAGGGTTGCAGATTCTGCTATCTAATATGGAACCGTCTGCTGTCGCTCGGTTTTGGGCAGCGTGCAATATTGGAAAAGGAGACTACTTAAAACTCAAGGATGAGCTTTTTGCCCAAGAGTCAGTAGTAAGCTTATACTCTAAGATCGCAGAATTTCAGGCATCAAATCACGAAGCCTAACAACGCCCATGCACCCGACCGCCGAGAGGTTATCTGTTAGATGTTCGAGGATATCTGCGGCGGGTGATGGGCCACCTTAGACCGCTTGAGGATCTGTCAGGGCGCAATCAAAGTTGTCTAAAGAGCGCTGTCGCTAGCCAGCCGTAAATTTTGGTCGGGTGCAAATTGTCAACGGATGTTCAAGATTTAATTGGAATATTAATAGGAACCACTGTATGAACACTCAAGGCCAAAGAAACTTTGTAAAGTTAGCCTTTTACCTAACAGTTATGTTGCTACTTTCTGCTAACTCATGTGATAGCTCAGGTGTAAATGCAAATGTAAAAGTAAAAGTGGAACATTTAGATGAGGCTATAAAAACTCTAGATACAGCCATCAATACTCTTGGGAATGAATCTGGGAGATGGAGAGAGACCTTGAAAGATTTAGAGGACAAGATAGCCGATGACGTACAATCCACTATCAAGGTAGAGATTGCCAACCTCATTACACATGGGGTTGCAGTCGTCGGTAAATAATTCAGATGTGATGTTGATTTTGTAGGAAAAAGATCACGGCATGAGTTGCTCAGAATTAAGAATGAATTGATAACTGAAAGAAATGGACTTGCACAGACAATAGGAATTGCTCCCATACCCCCTGTTACAGTTACGCCTCTAAAACCAGCTATATGCTTAGTTGAGCCTAGCAGTCTTGATCTGACAGTACCTCCAGACAGAAGAAATAAGATTGTCTTTAGTGGTTATGACTTTGATTCAGCGCCAATTGTAGTTCTGCTTAAAAATGGTGATCAAGAAATAGATGTAACTGAGCATTTAACCAAGCCATCTCCCTTTGAAAGATTGTTGAATTTAGGCGGTAATGGAGTGCCTCTATCGTCCAATAGTCAGAAGTTTATAGTGAGAGCAGGTGGGGAGGAGATATCTAGCATTAGCATCATCTCTCCATCGATCACCCTAAGCCCTCTTATGCTCTATTGGAATGCTCAGAGAGGGGATAATGCAACTGTAGCGACCGTTGCAGCTAGGCATTCTCAAGAACAATCCGGGTACGCTGGTCCAAACATTCAAGGTTGTGTCCTCTCAGATCAACAGCCTGGAACTATTCCTCTGTTGCTATTTTGGAATCAGCAAAGGCAAGACAATTCAACTGTAGCAACTCCTGAGATGATTCAATCTCAAAGAGATTCTGGATATGGTAATCCTGCCGTTCAAGGATATATTTACCCTAATCAGGAACCTGGAACTATTCCTCTGTTGCTATTTTGGAATCAGCAAAGGCAAGACAATTCAACTGTAGCAACTCCTGAGATGAT